>DAOPXQ010000179.1:0-5106 GCA_035352395.1 Treponemataceae bacterium
GGCGTCGCGGTAACCGCGCTCTGCGTCGCGATCCCGGGGAACCTCCTCGGAGTGCTCGTCAACGCCAACACCGCGAGCGCCGAGATCGTCGTACAGGGCAAGGAATACCTCGCCCTAATCTTATTCACGTTCTTCCCCATCGTCGTCTCGACGGTCATCGGCTCGTCCCTTCGCGAGATCGGAAAGGTTCGCCCTCCGCTCGTCATCTCCGTGGCCGCGACCCTCGTCAACACCTTCTTCAACTGGGTCTTCATCTACGGCAACCTAGGCGCGCCCCGAATGGAAGTCGAGGGCGCCGCGATCGCGACTATCATCGCGCGCGTCGCGGAGCTCATCGCGTACGTCGCCTATATCAAGGTCACGAAGCCCGGTTTCTACGTGCGCTTCGTCGAGATGCTCAAGGTGGACTTCGTCCTTTACGCGAAGATTTTGCGCAAATCGGGAATCATATTCCTCTCGGAAATGTCGTGGGTCATCACCGAGACCGTCATGACGGCCGTGTACAACGGGCGCGGCGGCGCGGAGATCGTTTCCGGCATGGCGGCGGGCTGGACGATAGCGAACCTCTTCTTCCTGGTGTTCGGCGGCATCCATACCTCGGTCGGCGTCATCGTCGGCGGAACTCTTGGGCGCGGGGACCTTACGCTCGCGAAAGACCAGGCGCGCTGGCTCCGAACCGGCTCCCTCGGAATCGGCTTCATCGTCGCGTTCGTCGAGGTGTTCTCCGTCCTGCTTATACCGCTCGTCTTCGGAAATCTCTCGCCGGGCGCAAGGTCGGTGACGAGAAGCCTCGTCTGGGTGATCGCGGCGTACATGCCGGTATGGACCTACCTCAACGCGCAATTCGCGACGGCGCGCTCGGGCGGCGACGCGATCATGGGCGCCTGGGTCGACATAGGGATCAACACGACGATGTTCCTCCCGGGCATCTTCGCTCTCGCGTTCCTCACGCCCCTCGGGCCCGTGCAGATCTACGCGGTCGTCAAGCTAACGGACCTCGTTAAGATCGGAATCGCGAGATGGCAGCTCAAGAAGGAACGCTGGGTGCGCAACCTGACCGTGCGAGCGACGACGGAGGAATCGACATGAAAGTACGAATAATCGAAATGCCCCTGGACTACGGGGCTTCCCGGCGAGGCGGCGACATGGGACCGTCGGCCATCAGGCTCGCGGGGCTTCGCGACCGGCTTAACAGCCTCGGCATCGAGAACGACGACCTCTACCCCCCGATCCAAATCCCGCCGCAGGAATACATCGATCCCGCGAGCGAGATCCAGCGCGACAACGCGAAGCACCTGGGGCCGATCATCGACGCGTGCAGCCAGCTCGCGAGCCACGTCGAGAGCGTCGCGCGCGCGGGCGACTTTCCGCTCGTGCTCGGCGGCGACCACTCGATCGCGCTCGGCTCCATAGCGGGCGTTTCCGCGGCCAACGCGGCGGCAGGGCGAAGGGTCGGCGTGCTCTGGGTTGACGCGCACGGCGACTTCAACACGACGCAGACGACGCCGAGCGGCAACATCCACGGGATGATCCTCGCCGCGTCCTGCGGGTACGGCATCGACGAGCTTACGGGCTTTTACACCTCGGTCCGGAAAATCGATCCCGCGAACGTCTGCTACATCGGCGTGCGCGACCTTGACCCGCGCGAGCGCGACCTCATGCATGAGGCGGGCGTGCGCGTGCACACGATGAGCGACGTCGACCGGAACGGCATCGCGGCGACGATCGACTCGATCATCGCGTTCTTCCGCGAGCGCGTCGACACCGTCCACCTGAGCTTCGACATCGACGCGATCGACCCGCGCTTCGCGCCCGGCGTCGGCATCGAGGTGCCCGGCGGGCTCACGTACCGAGAGGTTCTCTTCTTGATGGAGGAGCTTTCCAAGGCGGGACTCGTGTCCTCGGCCGACATGGTCGAGGTGAACCCCGTTCACGATATACGGAACGAAACCGCCGAGATGGCGGTTAATCTCTTGGGCAGGCTTTTCGGGGAAACGATCTTCTAATCGCGCTATTCGCCGATCTCTTTGGAGAAATTGCCGATCGACTCGTGCTTGAAGCCGATCCGTTCCAGGTATTTCCAGTGTTCCTTGCCGACGTCCCGGTACACGAAGCGAAGGTAGCCCTTCTCCCTGAACGCCGGGAGCTGGCGCTCGAAAAACCAGGAACCGATTTTCGTGTCGCGATAGCGCGGCGTGACGAAGTCGATCAGGATCTGGCACTCGGTCGGGGTGTTTTCCCTCCAGCCGAAGATGCCCGCGATCTCGCCGTCGCACACGAAGTACGAAAAACCCTTCGATTCCTCGAACGCGCCTTCCCCGAATATCGAGTCGATTTCCTTGCGGTGTTTTTTATAGAAGTAGTCGAGATAGGCGCTGCCCCGCTCGGCCTTAACGAGGACGTAATCGGTCCGTCGCCTCGTCAGGCGCCACACGAACACGAGGTCGATGAGTACGATCCCGCAATTCATTACGATGGTCGGGTAGGATCGCGTCAGGACGGCGAACGCGACGAAAAGAACCGAGCCTATGGCGTTGATCCAGCGAAGCTTGACCAGCGACTTCATCGTCAGCGATACGAGAATGATGAACGACGCCACGTAGCCTAGCAAATCGATATTAAACGACATTGTGCCCCCTCCGACGCCCGCGTCAGCGAACGTACGAGCAGCAGTAGTCCGCGACCTCGGTAAGCGTCAGCTTGAACGAGGATTTCGCGGGAACCTCGAATACGTCGCCGGCCTTGTACGCGCGATAGTCGGCGGCGCCCGGAAGCAATACGTCCATGGACCCGGCGAGCACTTCCATGATTTCCTTCGCGTCCGTGGAGAATTCGTAATCGCCGGGAAGCATGATTCCCAGGGTTTTTTTCTCCCCGTTCGGGAACACGACGGTTCGGCTAGTCACCTTTCCGCCGAAGTATACGTTCGCTTTTTTCACTACGGTCACGTTGTTGAATTCCTGCATATTTCCTCCGGTTATCCGCTCAAAGTATACCGTAAGCGACGATTATGGGCTACACTATGCCCGGTATCTAGGCATGACGAATCCACCGCCCGGCGATAATCCCCAGTTCCTCACCGAACAGCTTGTCACGTATATCGGGAACAAGCGAGCGCTGCTCGGCTTCATCGGCAACGCCGTCGAAACCGCGCGGACGCGGCTCGGCAAGGAAAGGATTACGGCCTTCGACGCCTTCTCGGGATCGGGGGCGGTCGCGCGATACCTTAAGCGATACGCGAGCCTCCTCGTCGTCAACGACCTCGAGCGCTACGCCGGCATCATCAATCGCTGCTACCTCGCGAACCGGTGCGACATCGACATCGACCGACTGCGTTCCGTCTGGGAGGGACTCGTCGCGCGGCTCGATGCCGAGCCGCTCCGCGAGGGAATAATCGCGAGAAACTACGCGCCGGCGGACGACGAAAACATCCGGCCGGGGGAGCGGGTCTTCTACACCGCGCGGAACGCGCGCTACCTCGATACGGCCCGCTCGCTCATCGAAGAAGTGCCGGAGGATATCCGCCACTTCTTCCTCGCGCCGCTCATCTCCGAGGCCTCCATCCACGCGAACACCTCGGGCGTCTTCAAGGGATTCTACAAGGATACCGCGACCGGCCTCGGGCGTTTCGGGGGACGGCAGGGCGACGCGCTCTCGCGGATACGCGGGAATATCGGACTTCCCTTTCCCGTGTTCAGCGACCATTCCTGCGAGACCGTAATCCTCACGGGCGACGCGAACGAGGTTTGCGCCGAGGTGCCGGAGGTCGACGTCGCGTACCTGGATCCGCCCTACAATCAGCATCCTTACGGCTCGAACTACTTCATGCTAAACCTTCTCGCCGACTATCGCGAGGCTACCGCGGTGTCCCCGGTGTCGGGCATCCCGCAAGACTGGAACCGATCGGCGTACAACCGGAAAAAGGACGCATCCCGCGCGCTCGAAAGCCTCGCTCGGGGCATCCGCGCGAAATTCCTCATCGTATCGTTCAACTCCGAGGGCTTTATCTCGAGGGAAGAGATGGAGAGAATCCTCGCGCGAATCGGCAAGACCGAAACCTTCGAGACCCGCTACAACGCCTTCCGCGGAAGCCGCAACCTTAACGCGCGGAGCGCGCACGTCAAGGAATACGTCTACCTCGTCGAGAAATCCTGAGCCAGGCCGTTCTTCGGGCAGATATCCGCGATGCAACATTCGGCGCATTTCGGGTTGCGGGCGACGCATACGTAGCGGCCGTGCAGCAGAAGCCAGTGATGCGCGTCCCGCCGGTACGCTTCCGGGATGATTCGCATCAGGTCGTCCTCCACGCCGCGCGGCGTCGTCGCGGCGCTTAGGCCCGCCCGTGGGGCGAGCCGGAGAAGATGCGTGTCCACGGGCATCACGGGCTCGCCGTACACCACGTTCAAAATGACGTTCGCCGTCTTGCGGCCGACGCCGGGAAGGCTTTCCAGATCCTCGCGCGAGCGGGGAATCGCCCCCGCGAACCGCTCGACGAGCATCCGGCTCATCGCGATGATATGCCGCGACTTCGTCGGGTATAGGTTCACGGACTTGACGTACCCGCGAAGCCCCTCTTCCCCGAGCTCGATCATCTTTTGCGGGGTGTCGGCGACGGCGAACAGGGGACCGGTCGCGCGGTTAACGCCTTTGTCGGTCATCTGCGCCGAAAGGATAACGGCGACGAGCAGGGTGTAGTCGTTCACGCTGACGAGTTCAGTCTTGGGCGCGGGATTCGCCTGGGCGAGCCGCGCGAAGACCTTCTCGACGGCGGTTTGGTCAAGCAGGGTCATGCGTCAAATCTACGCCCTTTTGCGGCCGGCGGCAACCTGATATACTCGCCCGTATGAATCTTCTTTCCGTCAGCAAACTCTCCAAGATGGGCCGCGACGGCCCCCTGTTCACCGATATCACCTTCGGGCTCGACGAGGGCGAAAAGGCCGCGCTCATCGGTAAAAACGGCACCGGCAAAAGCACGCTGCTTAACTGCCTAGCGGGCGCCCTCGCCCCGGACTCCGGCACCGTCGTCGTCAACAAGGCGGCGGGCGTCTCCTTCCTGCCGCAAAACCCGACCTTCGACGCGCGGGACACCATACGCGCCCATATCTT
>DAOPXQ010000180.1:0-5098 GCA_035352395.1 Treponemataceae bacterium
GCGATGTCCTCGGGTAGGAGTATCGGGGCGTCCGGGTTCGGGTGTCGGGATATCCAGTAGCCGGCACGGTTCATCTCCGGCGTGACCCCGGGGAGGATCGTCGGGGCTCCCATATAGGACTGCCCTGAAAAATGCGCGCATCCCGTAAGGGCCGCGAGCGCGAATGCGACGAGCGTGATTGAGGTGACCAGGGCGCCGTGGGGCGCTCGGTGGCGGGTGTGTGTCATGTGTGCTCCGGGGACAGTATAGCATCACCGGGGCCGACCGGTCATTCCTTCAGGTAGCCATATACTTTTTCGATCTTTTTGGTCGCGAAGGCGAGGATAGCCGCCTGAAACTCGTACTTGTCCGCCTCTCGCTTGACGAGCGCAAGATAGTATTCCTTGATCGACTCGATGTCGGGCAGGTTAGTCGGGTGCTTGTGCCCGATGGCCTGTACCATCGTCTTCAAGCCCAAGAGCTCGCGGCGGAGCAAGGCGTTGTTCTCCAGGAATACGTACTCGCTGATCTTGTCCGATTGGTGCTTTTCCTCGAGGTATTTCCCCCAGGTCTGGAGGTCTTCCTCAAGGTCCTCAAGCTCGGCTATGAGGATCTTGGTGAAGAGTCTAAGTTTTTCCGGCATCGGGGCCTCCTTACGTCAAGTGTAATTCGGAGTCCCCGATTTTGCTTGAGGTCAGCCGCACTTACTGTGGCCGCAGCCAAGGCAGGTGACGCAGCCGTCCCTGAACGAGAGTTTGTTCCCGCACTCCGGGCAGACCCCGTCGCTCGTGATGACCTCCTCGCCGTCGCGGATATAACCCTTCAGCACGCGCGCGATGCATCGCTCCACGTCGGAGAAATTCGTGTCTTTTTGGAGCTGGCCGACGATGAACTGCAGTGGCGTGCCGTGGCGGAGCGCCATCGATATAAAGCGCGCGAGCGAGGCGTCGGGTGAGTCGAACGACTTGGTGAAGTTTTCCAGTTTGACGGTTTCCGTTCCGTTCACGAAGACGAGGTCATACCTGCCGTGGCCTACCTTGCGCACCAGCGTGCGCTTCTCCGTGGCAAGGTCGATTTTCCTCGCCGTGTCGTCGATGACGAAGATCTCGTAAAGGCTGCCGTCGAGGAAGCCCGCTATGACGATGTAGCTCTTGCCCGCGCCGTCTATGCGGTGGATTTCGCATGGCAGGTCTTGCGGGCGCTGGGGCGCGATCCTCCGCTTGAGTCCCGGTTCCTTGTCGCCGGAATACTCCAGGATTCCCTTCATGCTGCCGTCGGGGTTAAACGTGGTAAAGCCCTTGAGCCCGCGCTCGTAGCCGTACATAAAGAGGTTCTTGTATTCCTCGAACGAGGTGCCGTGCGGCAGGTTAAGGGTCTTGGAGATGCTGTGGTCAATGTACTTCTGGAACGCGGCCTGCATGTCGATCGACTTGTACGGGTCGATTTCCGCCGTCGTCGCGAAGAACTCAGGGATCTGGTTCGCGGCGGACGGGTTCGCCTCGAGGTACTGCTTCCAGGCGTAGTCCATGACCTCCTCGGTTCTCGTTTCGTCGGCGACGCCGGTTCGGATGGTTCTTCGGAACGAAAGCGCGAAGATCGGCTCGATCCCCGACGAGCAGTTTTGCCCGATCGACAGGGACGTCGTTCCCGTCGGCGCGACCGTGTTCAGCTGGACGTTGCGCATCCCCTGCGCGCGGATCTTGGCGCGGATGCGCTCCGGAAGGGTTTTGACGAAATTGGCCTCAAGGTATTTATCCGTATCGAACGCGGGGAAGGAGCCCTTTTCGCGCGCGAGGTCGCTCGAGGCCTCGTAGGAAGCGTCCCGAAGCGCGGCGCCGATCCGTTCCCCCATCGCGAGCGAGTCGGCCTCGCCGTATCGCATGCCGAGCATCGCGAACGTATCGCCGAGGCCCGTGAAACCAAGCCCGATCCTTCGCCATTGGCGGGAGAACGTCTTGATCCGCTCGAGCGGGTATTCCGTCGCGTCGAGCACGTCGTCGAGGAACCGCACGCCGATCGACACGGTCCTCGCGAATGCGTCGAAGTCGAAGCTCGCGTCCGCGGTAAATGGATTGACGACGAACTTGGCGAGGTTGATCGACGAAAGGCAGCATAGGGAATACGCGGGCATGACGAGCTCGCCGCAGGGGTTTACCCGGTCCATCTTGAACGCCCAGTAGCCGTTGTTGAACCGCTCGATCGTGTCGGCGTTGAAGATGCCCGGCTCGTTATGCATGTACGCGTTTTTCGCGAGAAGGTCGTAGAGGTGGCGCGCCTTTACCGTGCGGAAGACCTTACCGCCGTGGACGAGGTCCCAATCGGCGTCTTCTTTGACCGCCTTGACGAACGCGTCTGTGATCTTTACCGATATGTTGAACTGCGTGAGCTCTTTGTTCTGCTCGCCCTTCTTGGCGGTGATGAAATCCTCGATCTCCGGATGCGAGATATCGAGGAGGGCTATGTGCGCGCTGCGGCGCTGCCCTCCGGTCATGATCGTCTTGGCGGACTGGTCGAAGATGCGAAGAAACGATATGACGCCGGAGGATTCGCCGCCGTTCGAGAGCTTGGCCCCGCGTGGTCGCAGCTTGGATATGTCGAACCCGACGCCGCCCCCCATCTTGCTGATCGTGGCGTCTTCCTTCAATGAATCGTAGATGCCTTCAAGGGAATCCTCTATGTCGATCGTGAAGCAGTTATTATAGTTTTTGATCGGGCTATTCGGGCGCGCGTTGGCGAGAATTCGTCCCGCCGGCTGGAGTCTGCCCGACTCAAGCTCCCCGAAAAACGCCTCTTCCCACCGGGAACGAACCGGTTCGGTCGCCTCTACTGAAGCGATTTCGCGCGCTATGCCCCGAAATACCTCCTCGGCGGAGATTTCTCCCCACAAGCAATACTTCTGTTCAAAAATTTCTTTACTTATCTTTTGTTCCCATACCCATTGAGTCATCGATATCCCCTTACACTATATATAGTGGTTATCGGATAGTCAGTCAAGAAAAATTAATAAAACTTCTCATCATAAACTGACGTTTTTTTATGGATATCCTCACGGTATTCTCATGTTAGGCGGGTAGGGTATGCGCAGTAACTCGAGCACATCGAGATAAGGAGTATACCGTGAAGAAGACAACAATCCTTTTGGCCGCTTTTGCCCTTATTGGCGGAATCGCCGTCGCCCAGGATGCACCGAAACTGATATTGGACGCGCGGCTCAGCGCGAACCTCGTCACCGCGGACCTTGCCGACACCTCAACCGCTTCCGGGGTTGCCCTCGGCGGTCAGGACAACATCGGCGCCGAGCTCAAAACCGAGAAATTCGGCGCGGCGTTCCTTTTAGTGGGAAGCCTTGCCAATCCTGGTAGCGTCGCGATCGACGATTACTACGGATGGATGAAGTTCGACGCCCTTAAGCTCACCTTCGGCGAGACCGACCTTCGCTGCGCCGATCGCGCGAAAAAGGACGAAAGCTCGTGGGGTACTTTCGAGCCCTTCAAGTACGGCGCTCTCAGGAACGGCAAGACCGTGAAGGAGTCCGACAATATCGCCCTTTGGAAGGGCGCGGAAGCCGCGGCCGAGCTTAGCCTTGGCGACTTCCAGATCGCGCTCGGTACTGGAACCGATACCGTGGCGCCCGTCAGCAAGGGAGCGATCACTGACGCCAAGACGAACGCCTATGACGTAAGGAACGCCTTCGCGGCGCGCGTCGCGTACACGGTCCCCGAGACCGTCAAGTTCAACGCTACCGTCGTAAAGTACGGCGAGAGCAACCTGAGCGTCGGCGCCTTCGCGAACCTCTTGCTCGTGAAGGGCCTCTCGGCGGTCGTCGGCTACTCCGGCGCGATCGACCTCAAGACCTCCGCCAATAGCGTGCACGCGGTAGAGTTCCGCGCCCGCTACGCGGCCGACGGCCTCGCGATAACGACGCACAACAACTTCTCCTTCGCCGACGGAACGAACACCCTCTATGACATGGTCAACGTCGCCTACAAGATCAACGACACCTTTACCCCGAACCTGTTCGCGATGAACCTCAACTACGGAACGACGAACGTCTTCATGGTTCGCCCTTGCGTAACGGTGTTCGCGGCCAAGGGCGCGACGATCGACGTCGGCCCCGAGTTCACGATGACCAACGTGGGATCGGTCAGTCACACGGTGGTGACCATGCCGGTCGTGCTCCGCGTGGTATACTGATATCTTATAGCTATGCGGAAAGCCCGATTCGGCAATAGTCGAATCGGGCTTTTTTTTGCGTCGATTTCACATTCCGGGGAATAAAACGGGCTATACTGCATGCATATGGTTGCCGCCGAGTTTATTAAAGTATTTATCTTTTCGTATGGCGTGGTGTTTCTCAATCTGGCGCTCGCCATCTTCCTGATGCGCAAAAAAAAACTGATTCACTACCTAGGCGCCGCGCTTGTCGCGGACTTTGGCCTTATGTGCGTCGCCGGCGCATTGACGGTGTCGCAGGAGTTTAGCGAATTCGTCCCGAACCTCATCGTCTTCGTCGCGCTCGTGCTGCTCGGGCCGCTTGGGTCCAGGTTTATCCATGAATGCTTCGACGATTGGGTCGAGGTACGCAAGCTTGCCTCGGTTAATCACGTCGCGTCGATCCTTGTGTTGGTGTTTGGTATCGCGAGCGCGTCTTGGGGCGTGCCTTGGAAATTCGTTTATGCCTTGGAGTACGCGGTCTTCTCCGTTTTTCTCGTCGTGATCGCCCTGTACGAGGGTCTCTCGCTTCGGCCGATCCGCAAGATGCCCGCGGATCTTTTCTGGTTTTACATGATCATCGTGATCGACGCCGCGCTGACCTGCCTTATGTGCGCCTGCAGGTTATTTGACGCGTACCTTCCTCTGTACGCGCTTTGGATTCTGCAGATCCTCTCCATTCTCGTGATCACGCTCATCGCGTATCGCGCGCCCGAGACCTACAAATTGATCGGGGATTCCGCCGTCAGGATCAAGTATTCCCGGATCGATCCGTCGTTCGCGATCGACATCTCGCAGCGCCTGGATACCCTGATGCGGAAGAAAGAACTGTACATCGATTCCGACATTACCCTCGACTCGCTCGCGTCGCGGCTTTCGGTAAAGCCGAACCAGCTTTCGGAAGTAA
>DAOPXQ010000181.1:0-5069 GCA_035352395.1 Treponemataceae bacterium
CTGCGGATCTCCTCCAGCATCTCGTAGATGATCCGGTACGAGCGGATGTCCACGCCCTCCTGCTCCGCCAGCTTCTTCACCTTCGCGTTCGCCGTCACGTGGAACCCGATGATCACCGCGTCGCTCGCGCGTATCAGAAGTCGCTCTAGGGGGCTGTTCGACGGGGATGAATCGATGATGATCCAGTCGTACTTTGGCTTGATCGAGTCGATGAAGCGCGCGAACGCGGCGTATGTCCGCATGATTTCGGCGTCGGGCAGCTCCATCCGCATATTCTTGTTCGACGCGGGAAGCACGTCGAGATTTCTTCTGGAATGTCGGTGAATGTAATCGGCCAACTTAATCGGATCGCCCGCGAGTATCGACCTAAGGAGTTGGCATATGTCCTTTTTGTCGTCCGTCCCGAAGAAGAGGGAAAGATTGCCCTGTGGGTCGCCGTCTATGGCGAGGACTTTTTGCCCGCGCTTCGCGAGCCCGGAGGAAATCTGAATGACCGATGAAGTCTTCCCGACCCCGCCTTTCTGGTTTGCGATCGTGATGACTTTCGCGCCGGTTTGCTTAAGGCTTTGCGTCATTGTGCCATTTCTCCTTTTTTGTAAATTGCAGGTTTGACGTAGGAAAAGGGACATTCATCCCTTTTAAGCGATTCGGAATGCCCGATGAACAGGTGCCCGCCGGGCTTTACGTAGCGGTATAGCGAGTTGACCAACTGCGTGCGCGATTTCTGGTCAAAGTAGATCATCACGTTCCTGCAGAAGATCGCGTCGAATTTACACTTGAGCGGGAATGGGTCCGACATAAGGTTGAGTTTCTTGAACAGAACCATCTTCTTGATGTCGTCCCGCACGGTATAGGTATCCGGAGTCGCGCGTTTGAAGTAATTCATGCGGTATGCGGCGGGTAATTCGCGGAGCTTTGCCTCCGCGTATTTTGCCTCGCTTGCCTCATGAAGCGCCGCAAGGGAGATATCCGTGGCGAGCAGCCCGCAATCCATCGACATGATCGAGTCTCCGTAATGCTCGCGCAGAAGCATCCCGATGGAATATATCTCCTCGCCGGTCGCGCAGCCGGCGCTCCAGATACGCAGCGGGTAGCCGGGGTCGTCGCGCCTTTTTTTCTCGATGCCCGAGAGTATCACGCTTTCCAGGTACTCGAAGTGTTCCTTTTCCCGGAAGAAATACGAATGGTTCGTCGTGATTCGGTTGATGAGTTCGCTGAGCTCATTGCCGGTCTTGTCCGCGATCAGGAATTCGATGTAGGGGGTGAACGTATCGAAGCCAAGTTGCCGTATCCGCTTGGACAGGCGACCGGCGACCAGGACTTTTTTTTGGTCGCCGAGCCGTATGCCGAATCGATCGTACATAAGCCCCGAGATATACGAGAATTCGCGTTCCCCCAGGGGGACAAGATCGTCGCAGAGCTGCATGGGTTAGGCCGTTACCGCGGCGACGTCGGGAATTTTCTCGTCGCGTACGATTTCCTCGACGTCGAGGAGTATCTTGATCGATTCCCCAACCTTTCCCATGCCGGATATGTATCGGTTCCTTCCCGACGCGGTCTTGAACTGCGGCGGTACCTCGACGTTCTTCTCCGGGATTTCCATCACTTCCTCGACGGTGTCGACGAGACAGCCGACGAGAACGCGGTCTACCTCGGTCACGATGATACAGGTACGGT
Source organism: Treponemataceae bacterium (assembly GCA_035352395.1). Taxonomy (GTDB): domain Bacteria; phylum Spirochaetota; class Spirochaetia; order Treponematales; family Treponemataceae; genus Teretinema. The sequence continues at coordinate 1,678 of DAOPXQ010000181.1, forward strand.
TGTCGTAACCACGCTCATCCATCCCGAAACGCAGGCGAAGGTCGACGATCGGGATTACCTTGCCCCGAAGGTTTATTACGCCCTTTACGTAATCGGGCATGTCCGGAACCGCGGAGATATTCTGCAGCTCGATAATCTCGATGACGTGCTTGATGCCGATTCCGTAGGACTCTTTGTCGATCCTAAAGAATAAATATTTGTTGGCCTGAGTATCCTCGTTCTCGTCGTCGTCGGCGAGCAGTTCGTCCTGTACGTCGCCTTTCAGTTGTTCTGCCATGATCGTTCCTCCGTGGTTAGAATTTTCCGAAATTGGAATCGTCGAGCGAGATTACTTCCGCGGGACTTACGCCTACGGTCTTCTTCTTAGTCGTTACCGAGGCATGATACGCGGCGACGCTGACCGGGGTTTGTTTCTGCGCCTTTTCCGGCCTAGCCGAATCCATGCGCGAAGTGCCAGCCTGGTCCAGTTTGAATCGGGCGACCATCGCCTTGACCTGCTGGGCCTGCGAGGAAAGCTCCTCGGACGCCGACGCGCTCTCTTCCGCGCTCGCCGTGTTGCTCTGGGTTACCTGGTCTATTTGGTTAAGCCCAAGCGCGATCTGATCGAGTCCCTGAGTCTGCTCGCGGCCCGCGGTGGCGACCTCTTCCGCTATGGTCGAGACCTGGCCCGCGCCGCCGACGATCTCGTCCAGCTGCGACGCGGTGCCCTCGACGAGCTGGTTGCCCTTCTGGATGTTTCCAATCGCCTCGTCGACCATGCGCGTCGTGTCCTTAACGGAGTTAGCGCTCCTGACGGCGAGATTGCGCACTTCCTCGGCGACGACCGCGAAACCCTTTCCGTACTTTCCGGCCCTTGCCGCCTCGACGTTAGCGTTGAGCGCGAGCAGGTTTATCTGGAATGAGATATCGTCGATCGTCTTAACGATCTTCCGGATTTCCTCGGCGCTGGTATTTATGTCGCTCATCGCGGAGACGAGATCCTTCATCTGCGCGTTGCCCTTCTCGGCGCTTTCCTGCGCCTCGCGGGCCAGGCTGTTCATGCGAAGCGCGTTTTCCGTGTTCTGCTTCGTCTGGCTTGATATCTCCGTTGTGGATGAAGTGATCTCCTCGAGGGACGCCGCTTGCTCGGTCGCGCCTTGGGAAAGCGCCTGGCTCGCCTGCGAAACCTGCACCGATCCCTCCGCCACCTGCTCGACGGCCGTGTTGATCTGCCGAAGCGCGTCGTTGATCGAGTCGAGCGACGCGTTGAGGCTCGTCTTAAGGATGTCGAAATCGCCGCGATAGTCGCCCGTCATCTTGATGGAAAGGTCTCCGTCCGACATTCCCTTGAGTATCTCGATAAGTTCGTTGAGCGGGGTGACCATGAGATCGAGGGTCGTGTTGATGCCGTCTACGATCTTTCGATAGTCGCCTTGATGCCTGCTCGCGTCGGCGCGGGTCTGTAGGGTTCCTGCGACGGCTGCCTCGGAAAGCATTATCGTGTCGGAGACGAGCGCGTTGATGCTGTCTATGGCGAGATTGAGGTTTTCCTTGATCGCGTTAAAGTCGCCGTTATACTGTTCGGTGATCTTCTGCGGCAGGTTTCCCTTCGCGATGCTGTCGATGTAGGTCGCGGCCATCTGGAGCGGCGTAAGAACCGCGTCCAGCGTGCTATTGATTCCCTCGATAACCTTACGGTATTCGCCCTCGTGCTTCTCCGGGTCGGCGCGAACGGCGAGATCTCCGCGCAGCGCGGAATCGACTAAGGTTCCTGTGTCGGTGACGAGCGACGATACGTTGTCCTCGACGCTGTTAAGCGCCGCCGCTACCGACTTGAACTCGTCCTTGGTCGTTATGGTAAGGCGTTCAGATAGGTCGCCATGGGCGATTTTATTCATCACTTTTACCGTGCTCGTGAGCCTTCCGGCGATGAGGCGTCCCTGAATGACGCCGAAGATGAGCGCGACGATGAACGCGAATATCGCTATCACGAGAACGATGATTTTGCCGATTTTCGCGCCCGCGATTATCCGGTTCGGAATTTCGACGCCGTAGTATTGTTGGTCATAGACAAGCAGGTCCTCGAAGAGTGACAAAAGGTCTTCCATCGCCATGCGCTCATCGCCGGTAACCCTGATGTAGAGCTTTCGGTAAAGTTCGTCGCGCTGCTCGATCGGCGCCAACCTCGCGGCTTCCGCTGCCTCGATGATCGAGTTATTGTATGGCGCCGCTATCTCGATTTGCGCGACGACCTTGTCGTATTTCGCCTTTTCCTCGGCGGACATTCCTAGCGCCTCGAATTTCTTGCGCGCGTCGGCGTACTGCGCGCGGGCGGTCTTGATGATCTCTTCCTGCCGCTTAAGGAATTCCGGGTCGTCGGCGCTTAGCGGGTTCGCGATGGACCGCGTCGCCGTCTTGATGTTCCGGAAACTGCGATCGATCCGGTTTACGCAGTCGAGTTTCGGGATCGTCTCGTCGGAAAGATCCCTGATTCCCCGTTCCGTGTTTCCCAATTGGTTGAGACTGACTCCACCGACTATGGCGCACAGAAGCGCCACGGAGATGAAGCTGATAAGCAACTTGGTTAGAATATTCATCGCATTTCCTCCTAAAGAAATGGCGTGAGTCGCAACTACTGGAGCTGCGTCGAGAGAAGTTTGCCCGTATCGATGATGAAGCTTACGCCCCCGTCGCCGAGAATGCTGCAACCCGAGATGCCGTCTACCTTACCGAGGAATTCCGATAGGGATTTGACCACTATTTGCTGGTTGCCGATAACCTCGTCGATGAGCAGGCAAGCTTTCTTTTCGTTATTATGTACGACTATGACGATGCCCTCGCAGGGGTCGCTCAGGCAGTCCGCGACGTTGAATACCTCGCCGATTTTTATGAGCGGGAGAAATTCCTTGCGAATGTTGACGGTGTCACCGATCCTGTCGGTCGTGGTTAGCTGGTTCGGCGTGATCTTGAAGAACTCGATGATGTCGTTAAGCGAGAGCGAGTATCGGTTAGATCCCACACGCACCGTTATTCCGTCTATGATCGCCATGGTAAGCGGGATCGCGAGCGTGAATTCGGTTCCCTCCCCGGGTTGGGTCTTGATGTCGATTCTCCCGCGAATGCGCTCAAGGTTCTTTTTGACGACGTCCAGCCCGACCCCGCGACCCGATACGTCCGATACGACCTCCGCGGTGGAAAAGCCCGGCTCGAAAATAAACGGCCATATGTCGCGGTCGGCGATAACGGACGCGTCGCCCTTAAGCAGACCCTTGCTGATGGCCTTCGCGATGATCTTCTCGCGGTTTAGGCCGCCCCCGTCGTCCTTGACGCTGATCCAGATCTCCGATCCTTCGTATTTCGCGTCCATCGTGATCGTGCCGGATTCGGGCTTCCCCGAGGCTTTTCTCGCCTCG
>DAOPXQ010000182.1:0-5038 GCA_035352395.1 Treponemataceae bacterium
CGGGACTCGTTCCGTTCCAGCATCGCTATCCCGAGCGTTTTTTCGACGTTGGAATCGCCGAGGAGCATGCCGTAACGTTCGCGGGCGGTCTCTCGGCAGGCGGGTTGAAGCCCGTCGTCGCCATTTATAGCACCTTTATGCAGCGTGCCGTCGACCAGGTAATCCACGACGTGGCGCTTCAGAACCTTCGCTGCGTTTTTGCCCTAGACCGTTCGGGCGCCGTACCCGACGACGGCGAAACGCATCAGGGCCTTTACGACATAGCGCTCTTTCGCCCCGTACCCGGCGTTTCGATCGTCTGTCCCGCCTCGGCCTCGGAAATGAGCCTGCTTCTTTCCTGGTCGCTCAGGCAAGATCATGCCGTTTTCGTCCGGTACCCCAAAGCGGCATGCCCGACCGAGCTGCCCGCTTTCTCGCTTCCCGTCGAGGTTGGCCGCGGGGTGTTCGCGCACCGCGACGGCTCGGATACCCTGATCGTCTGCACCGGCGGGATCTTCGCCGAGGTGCTCGAGGCCTCAAATATGCTTGCGCGCTCTGGATCGCCCGCGGACAGTTACGTCCTTCGCTTCGTTAAGCCGATCGACGAGGATTATTTTATCGATGCGGTTTCCGATTACCGTTCCGTCGTTCTCGTCGAGGACGGCATGAGATCCGGCGGCGTCGCGGAGTATCTGGAATTCCTCATCAGGGACCGAAGCCCCGACGTACGGACGTCCGTCATGGCCTTTGAGCCGCTCTTCTATCCCCAAGGAAAACGCAACGAGATTCTCCGTTCCGCGGGGCTTTCGCCGGCCCATATCGTCGACGAGGTTCGGCGCCTTAGGGAACTGACCGCGTCAAGGTTTACGCGGTGAGCCGTAGTTTAGGGCTCTCCGGCGGTCGATCCGTCTCGACGCCGCTTCCGGCGATCATTATGGGCATACTGAACGCGACACCCGACTCTTTTTGGGAGGGCAGCCGCGCGGAAACCGTGGAAAAAGGGCTCGCGCGCGCGCTCGAGCTTGAGGAAGAGGGCGCCGATATTCTCGACATCGGGGGCGAGTCGACCCGACCGGGCGCGGCCTACGTGGACGCGGCCGAGGAAGAGTCTCGGATCGTCCCGTTGATCCGCGAGATTCGCAAGGTAAGCGGCATCCCTATCTCGGTTGATACCCGCAAATCATCTGTGATGCGCGCCGCCCTCGACGCGGGCGCAGACATATTGAACGACGTTTCCGCCCTCGAGGACGACGAGGATATGGCCTCCCTCGCGGCGGCCGCCGATATACCGGTGATACTGATGCACAAGAGGGGGATTCCTGTTTCCATGCAGGAGAATCCCGTGTACAATGACGTCGTGGCCGAGGTCGCCGATTGGCTCGTCGCGCGGGCGCGTTTCGCCGAGAAAGCGGGCGTCGCGCGCGGAAGGATCGTGCTGGACCCGGGCATCGGATTCGGAAAGCGGTACGAGGACAACGTCGCGCTGATCGCCGGGGTGGGGGAGCTCGCGTCGCGCGGCTATCCGGTGCTGATGGCGCTGTCCCGAAAATCGTGCATCGGGCGGATGACCGGGAGCGACGCGGCCGACCGACTCGCGGGCACGCTGGCCGCGGACATCGTGGCCGTCATGCGCGGGGCTTCCATGATCCGCGTGCACGACGTTCGCGCCGCGCGCGATACCCTCGCCGTTTTGCAGGAGATAGAGAAAAGTGGAATTCATTAAGCGCGTCACCGCGATCTACTCGGCCGTGCAGCCGATCCTGGACATCACGATCCTCGCCGTGCTTCTGTACATGGCGTATCAGATACTCGTCAAGACGCAGGCGATCCAGCTCCTTAAGGGAACGGTCTCGCTGCTCATCATCTACGCGATCGCGTTCATCCTAAGGCTCAACACCCTTCTGTGGCTCCTGAACATTCTCGCCCCGGGGCTTCTCATCGGCGCCGCGATCGTTTTTCAGCCGGAGCTCCGCAAGATATTCCTCAAGATAGGGCAAAGCGACTGGCTTCGGTTAGGCAAGCGCTCAAAGCATACGCATCTTGATTCCGTGCTCACGGCCGCGGAGATCCTTTCTAACCGACGCCGCGGAATGCTCGCCGTTTTCGTCAGGCGCAATAACCTGAAGGACATCGGCGAGACGGGAACGCGGCTCAACGCGGACCTTTCGTCGAGCCTGCTCGTGACGATATTCGGGCACGACACGCCGCTCCACGACGGCGCGTCGATCATACAGGGCGGGCGCATCGTGGCCGCGGGCTGCTTCCTTCCGCTGTCGGAGCAGCAGGACATTAGGAAGACCTTCGGCACGCGGCATCGCGCGGCGCTAGGCCTTTCCGAGGAGACCGACGCGGTCGTTCTCATCGTTTCGGAGGAAACCGGCGCGATAAGCCTCGCGTACGATTCCAAGCTTTACTATGACCTGACGTCGGCGGAGATTACGCGCCAGCTCGAGGGCCTTCTGGATCTCGGCTCGGACGTCGCTTCCGAAGGGGATATGGGGAATGACGGCAAAGAATTTGACTGAGAAAATATTCGAGAACTGGCCCGCGAAGATCGTATGCATCGCGATCGCGCTGCTCCTGTTCCTTTTTTACCGCATGAGCACGCTCGAGCAGCGGTTTTTCTCCGTACCGCTCGCGTTGGAGACTAACGGCGACCTCGTTCCGGCATCGGCGTACCCGCGCATGGTTAAAGTCACGCTTCGCGGCGAGACCGACAGCATCTATCCGATCCAGGAAGAAGATGTAGTCGCGTACCTGGACCTTTCCCGCTTCACGAAGGAAGGCGAGTACCGCGTGCCCATACAGTCGCGCCTCAAGGGAACCGCGCTCGACGTGGACCCGCTGGAGGTGTCCATAGAGCCGCTCGAGGTTACCGTCAGGCTCGAGCACCGTCTCGTCAAGAAGGTCCCGGTTACCCCGAGTTTCAAGGGATATCCGGAGGCCGGCTTCGAGTTTTCGGGCTATTCGCTCAATCCCGTCATAGTCGAGATCTCGGGACCGCGCAGCGCGGTAGAGAGGATAACGGACGTGGTCGCGGAGCCCGTCGAGCTTTCCGGAAGAAGCGCGAGCTTCGACGGATTAACCAAGCTTTCCCACAGAAACCCGCTCGTGTCGGTGTCGGGCGACGGGACCATCTCGTATTCCGTCTCGATCACGCAAACGACGCTCGTCAAGAATTTCGACGACGTGCCGTTCTACTTCGAGAGCCTCGATCCCGCCTTCTCCGTCTCGACGGACAAGGTATCCGGATCGCTTCAGATAAAGGGAACGCAGACCGATCTCTCCGACTGGAAGATCCCGGAAAACGCGCTTACCGTGCTCTGCGGCGATATCCGCGAACCGGGGGTTTATACCCTGCCGGTGCACACTATCATACCGCAGCCCTATGAGGTCCTCATTAGTTCCCCCGGGGAAATCCAGCTTACCGTGAGGAGAAACGACGAATGATTATAGGAATCGGCCTTGACGTCGTTCACGTCGAGCGTCTCGTCCACTGGCAGAATAACGCTGGGCTTCTGGAACGCTATTTCCACCCCGACGAGCTAGCGTCCGCCCGCGCGAAAGGCAGCGGGGCGATTCTTTCGCTCGCCGCGCGCTTTGCCGCCAAGGAAGCCTTTGGCAAGGCGATCGGGACGGGCCTCAGCGGGATAACCCTCAAGAACATCCTCGTGCTTAACAACCATAACGGTAAACCGTGCATGCAGCTCTTCGGCAACGCGCTCGACGCGTTTCACGCGACGGGCGGCGAGATCATCCACCTCAGCCTGACGCACGAAAGGGATAACGCGCTCGCGATGGTCGTGATCGAGGGAGGCGGGAGATGACGGCTGCCAAGCAGGAAAAGACGCCCACGATAACCTTTTACTCCAAGGACCAGACCGAATGCCCGATCTGCAACGCTAAGTTCAAGCGCGAGGAACTGATGTCCGGCGGCGGCCGCATGATCGCCGGCGCGCTGACGGACGAGCTCAGGCGCCTGTACGAGCCCTCGGCGAAGTACGGCGAGATCTTTCCGCTCGTCTATTCCCTGACCGTCTGCCCAAAGTGCCATTACGCGGCGCTTCCGCAGGATTTCTGCGTGCTCGACAAAGAGAGCCTTTCGCGGATTTACGACGGCATGCAGGAGCGGTACCAATCCATCAAGAAGATGTTCTCCACGATAGACTTCGCGAAGGCGCGCACGCTCAACGAGGGCGCGGCTTCTTATTACCTCGCCCTGATGTGTTACGAGCGCGTGGACACGAAGTACTCGCCGAAGATCAAGCAGGGCGTTTGCGCGCTGCGCGGCGCCTGGCTTTTCTCAGAGCTCGGAAAGAAATACCCCGAGGAGAACTACGGCTACGTGGCGGAGCTCTTGTACCGCAAGGCCCTGTTCTTTTATCGCCGCGCGATCGAGCTTGAGTCGACCGGCAAGGAAATGATCGCGAACCTTAAGTCGTTCGGTCCGGACCTGGACAAGAATTACGGATACGACGGCGTGCTCTATCTCGCGGCGCTTCTCGAGTATAAGTATGGATCGCGAACGACCCCGGAGACGAGGCTCGCGCTGATGCTCTATCACCGTCGCTCGCTCGCGAAGATGTTCGGTCTCGGCAGGTCCTCGAAAAACAAACCCGGCCCGCTGCTCGAGCACGCGCGCGCCCTTTACGACAAACTCGTTATAGAGACTTCATCAGAGGAAGAGGATGAGTGAGTCGGCTGACGTCCCCGAAAGGAACGTCGCGCTCCGAATCTCGTATGACGGCTCGCGATTCCTGGGGTGGCAACGGCAAAGCGAGGCCGCGCACGGGAAGGGCAGGACGGTACAGGAAGAGATCGAGAGGAAAGTGGCCGGCGATATGTCCGATGCCTCCTATGAAGTGAAACTCCGCACAAAGGATGACAGTTTTATCCCGTTCGAAGTGAATATGAGGGTTCGCTCCGAAGGACGCGAACGCCCCGATATCATCGGGGTTGCCCGCGAGATTTCCGAACGGAAAAAGAACGAGGACGCGCTCAGGGAGAGCGAGGAGCGGTTCCGCACCCTTCTCCAGTGCGTACCTTCTGTTGCCGTGCA
>DAOPXQ010000183.1:0-5016 GCA_035352395.1 Treponemataceae bacterium
TCCGCCAAGAGCGGCCGCGAGATCTGCCCCTATGCCCTCGTGGCGAAGGCCGCGATCTGGTATCTCGTCGCCGACACTGAAAAGGGGATGCGCGTCTTTCGCGTTTCGCGCATATGCTCCGTCAAGCCGCTGGACGCACGATTCGAGCGTCCAGAGAATTTCGACCTGCGCGATTTTTGGGAGGAGTGGAGCGGCACGTTTATTAATTCGCTGCATGGCTATCATACCATGATCAGCGTCGCGTCCGAAGGGGAGGGCGTGATCGGCGATTTCTGGCAAGGGACCGTCGAAAGCCTCAGAAACGCCGCGGCCGAGGATGGTTGGAAACGCATCGACGTAACCTTCGCGAACGAAAACGAGGCGCTGTGGCAGATCCTTCAGTTTGGCGCGCTCGTGCGCGTCGAATCCCCGCCCTCCCTGCGCGACGCGGTCCGGGACGCCGCGCTAAGAATCGCCGGGATGTACGGGGAGTGAGAGGCTTTCAGAATGCCTGCGTAAAGGAGGCCTATTCCTCGGCGTCGGCGATGCCTCGTATCAATTCCGGAGAGATTGAGTTTCCCGCCACGCCGAAACATCCCTTCTGAACCGGGGTGAGAATGCACCAGATGTCCCTATCATCGATCGACTTGCATGCTCTTTTTATTGCGTCTGTCATGTCCCGGATAAGTTTTGCTTTCGACGCTTCCGCGACCGTGCCGTCCAGAAAGCGTACTTTGACGATCGCCTTTCGTCTTTGTCTTATCCCGTTTCCCGTAAACATCTGCCGATTTTTATCGATGACGAAGGAACACATATCCCGGGTTATATCGCCCGACGCAAGTCCCTCTGCCTCGAGTAGGTGCCCCGCAATCGATCTGATCAGCGTCTCTTCCCTTTTCCTGGATAGCAAGCCCTGGTTTATCGTTATTTCGCATAGTGGCATATCGAATCCTCCTATGGACAATGATAATGCCTGCGAAGTCGATTCTACAGCCCTCTTTTCCGCACCTGCGTCAATTCCGGCGGAACCGGCATCTTCCTGACGGCTTCCTCGGAACCCTCGTTTACGGCGGTCTCGTAATACCAGCATTTGTAATTGATGACATCCAGAACCTTATGCAGGAATAACTGGCACATTCATCATGAAGGCGGACAAGTCTTACTGTGCACGGATGGAGAAGGCTGGTTTCAGGAGTGGGGAGATCCCGCCCGAAAGCTTTTTCCCGGCGACGACGGTCAGTATCCCCCGCTAGGAATATGCTGAGGGTGAATTATGGAAACGAGAAGTTTTTGATCAAAGGATCGATTCCTCATCTTGGCCTATAAAAAAAACAACCGGCCCAAAAGGACCGGTTGTTTTTTTCAGCCAAGATGCGGAATCGAACCGCAGACCTGCACGTTACGAGGGTGCTGCTCTACCGACTGAGCTATCTTGGCACGTGCGAAGACTATATTATCAAAAAAAGCGGGAGCTGGTCAACCTCAGGCCGGGGACTTAATGCGGCGGCCGTTAACGTAGCGCTTGAGCTCGGGAAGGTTCTTGACCGTGATGTGGTCTTCGTAGATCTCCATCTTGCCCTGATCGATGAAACGGTTGATCTCGTCCTGCACTTCCTCGGCGGGAAGGCCGGCCCAGCGGGCGATATCCTCGATCGTGGTGTTGAAGGTACGGAAGTCGGCCGCGCGCTCGGGGCAGGGCTGGGTTTCGTCGAGCATCAGGAAAACGTCGCCGACGCGGGCCATCTTGTCCTGGATGGTCAGCACCATAAACCGCCGTTTTTGGGCGTAGATGCGCTTAACGAAGGTTTTAAGGAGCTTCATCGCGATGGCCGGGTTGCCCATCATCAGAACCTCGAAGTTCGCCTTGTTGAACTCGAGAGCGATGACGTCGTCGTAGGCGATCGCGGTGGCGGAGCGGGGCGAGTTCTCGAGAATGGCCATCTCGCCGAAGATTTCCGAGGGTTGGAGTATGTCGAGGTTTTTCTCGAAGCCGTTTACGATCTTGATCAGCTGGACGCGGCCGGACTGTATCAGGTAAAAGCAGTCACCGGGCTCGAATTCGGAAAAAATGACCGAGCCCTTGGGAAATTTCTTCGCGAAACGTGAAAAGGCGGCAAATACGTCGCTCATCGGTCAACCTCCGCAGGCATTGTACATTTCCTTGATGCGCGGCACGAGGGCTGGGCCCGCCATGCTCAGCGCCTTGGAGAAAAATGCCTTCGCTTTGTCGTTCTGATTGATTTTCTGGTAGCACATGCCCATGTACATCAGGATCTCGCCCATGAACTGGGACTTGGGATCCTTGCCGATGAACGTGGTCAGAAGCTGCACGCAGCGGACGTATTCTTCCTGCTGGTATAGGCTCTGGCCCGCGCCGACGTATGCCTTGCCGAGAACGGGGGAATCGCCCGCCTCGATGATCGAATGGTACTGCTTGTACGCCTCGTCCCATCGGCCTTGTCCGGCCATGCCCTCGGCGAGCGTGATCGCGAGGTTGGGGTCGTTGTTGATGAGCCCACCAGCCTTTCGGGGACCGCTTGGCGCTGGGGTCGCGCCCGGGGCGGTTCCGAAATCGTGCTCGGACCGAAGCGTATTCTGGGCGATCTGCTTCATCTCGGTGACGTGTTTTCCGGACGGGAAAAGCTTGAGGTATCGGATGGCGACCTCCGAGGCGGCCTTGTACTGCTGCGAGCCGTAAAAGCAGTTCGCGACGGAGAACATCCCGTCGTCCGGGTTCGTCTGCTCCTCGCTATGGAGAAGGGATTCGATCTGGCGGTGTATGTGCCTAAGCTGATTTGAGAAGACCTTGAGCATCTTCATGATGATGCGGGTGTTCGTCTGGACGAAGCCCTCGAATTCGGGGGTGGAAAACGCGAGGACATTGGCGTCGGTAAGCACCATGACGCTCTCCTCGCGGGGAAAATGCCCAAGCGCCGATTTGACGCCGAAGAACTCGCCTTCCTTGATGTATTCGGTTACTTGCTGTCCGGTCTCGATATCGGTGGACGTCAGCGCAATATGCCCTTTTTGGAGCAGAAAAACCCTGTCATCGAGGTCTCCCGCGAAGTAGATGACCGAGTTGGGCTTATACTGTACTGCTTTAGGCATATCAACCCCTGATTCCGATAATGCGCAGAGTATATCACACGTTATGGTTATTCGTCCAACTTTCTGTTACTATTGGCTCATAATATGATTGATCTTCATACGCACTCTCGCGCTTCCGACGGTTCGTACGCGCCCTCGGAACTGGTTGCCCACGCGGCCTCTAACGGTATTTCCGTGCTCGCGCTGACCGACCATGATTCCGTCTCCGGAAACGACGAGGCGGCCCTTGCCGCGCGGGAGGCGGGTATCCGGTTTATCCGGGGTATCGAGCTTGATATCGAATGGAGGCCCGGGGAATTTCACCTTTTAGGCCTCGGTTTGACGTCGGTTCATTCGGACCTGACCGCCTTGCTCGTCCGGCTTAACGACGATCGCAAAAACCGCAACGGCGAGATCGTCGACCGGCTTAAGGCGATCGGAGTCGATATTGACCTTGAGCGTATCGAGGCGATCGCGGCCGGCGGAACGGTCGGTCGCCCCCATTTTGCCCAGTATCTGGTCGAGCGGAAGGTCGTTAAAAACCGACAGCAGGCCTTTGATCGCTATCTCGCCAAGGATCGACCCTGTTTCGTTGACCGCAAAAGCATCTCGCTCGACGAGGGAATCGCGGCGATTCGGGCCTCTGGGGGAATCCCGGTGCTCGCGCACCCGCTTTCGCTCTATGTGTCCTGGGGCAACCTGCCCGGGGTCGTGCAGGGCTTTCACGACCGGGGCGTCGCGGGGCTTGAGGCTTGGCATCCGGCGGCGCGCGTCATTGAGTGCGAGCGCCTTGAAGCCCTCGCCGCCACGCTTGGCCTGTTCGTCACCGCGGGCAGCGACTTTCACGGCGCCGCCCGTCCCGACCGTAAGATCGGCCGCACCGCCGGCCGTCGGGCTATCGAGGATCGCTACTTTGACGGCCTTTCGCTCGCGCTCGCCGGGTTGGCTCCGCGCGAATAACCGCCGCGCGATTACATCTTATAGCAAAAAATCGGGCACGAGCCCATTCCAGCGCCTAAGGCTCATCGCCTCAAGGAGATGAGTCTCGCCGATAAGGTTTTCTCCCGCAAGGTCGGCGATCGTTCGCGCCGTGCGGAGAATCCCGTGGCCGGCCCGGCCCGACAATCGCGCGGTTTCCATGCAATGAACGAAGAGGCGCCTGACGGCGTCGGTAAGGACGCAGAGCTCGGCCGTTTTCTCCGCGTCCATGTGCGCGTTGAGCCAGCCGGCGCCAGGGTTGCCCGCGCCTGAGCTCCCCGCGCGCATCTTTCCCGCGCGCGCGTTCCGCTCCCATTGAATGCGCCGGGCCCGCGCGATCGATTGCCGCAGTTTTTCCGTGGAGACCGTCGGTTCGCTCGCGAGCGCCGAGGGTTCCGGTTCCGCGACCGCGATCCTGAGGTCGATGCGGTCCAGTAGGGGAGCGGTCAGCTTTTTCCAGTATTTTTCGACGGACTCCGGCGGGCAGGTGCAGATCGATCCCTCTTTCCCGAAATTCCCGCATGGGCAGGGATTCACCGCCATAAGGAGTTGAAAGCGCGCGGGAAAGGTTCCCGCACGTCCCGCTCGGCTCACGGTTACCGTTCCCGTCTCGAGCGGGGTACGCAAGGCCTGCAGCGCCGATTCGCGGAACAGGGCCGCCTCGTCGAGGAAGAGTGTGCCGCCGTGGGCGAGCGAGATTTCGCCGGGCGCGCAGAGTCTGCCCCCGCCGATGATCCCTTCCATGCTCGCGTTTTGGTGCGGCTCGCGGAACGGCGGCCGGACGAGCAATCGCCCCGCCTCGGGGAGTATCCCCGCGATACTGTGTATCCTCGTCAGGGTGACCGCCGTCTCGCCGTCCATGTCCGGAAGGATCGCGGGGAAGCGCCTGAGCGCGAGGGTCTTCCCGCAGCCGGGAGGTCCATACGCGATCAGGTGATGCCCGCCCGCCGCCGCTATCTCAAGCGCCCGCAC
>DAOPXQ010000184.1:0-5011 GCA_035352395.1 Treponemataceae bacterium
TGGTCATCAACTACGACCTCCCGAACGAGGCCGAAAACTACGTGCACCGCATCGGCCGCACGGCCCGCGCGGGCAAGACCGGCAAGGCGTACTCCTTCTGCTCCGAGCAGGACGTGTACAACCTTCCCGCCATCGAGAAATACATCGAGAACAAGATACCGACCTGCGTGCCCGGCGAGGACGACTTTACCGAGGACAAGAGCGCGGGAACCTACATCCGTACCGATAACTACAACTCCGACTATGACGACGGCGACGGGGATCGCGGCCCATACCGCGGTCGCGATCGCGGTCGGCCCGACGGACGCTCCGGCGGAAGCAGGGACGGCCGTTCCTCCGGTCCGAGGAGATCCTCCGACAGCCGTGGCCCCCGAGGCGACAGACCCGGCGAGCGCCGGTCTGGTCCCGATTCGCGCCGAAGCGCCGACGGCAGACGACCGAGCGACGGTCGCCGAACCGAAGGACCGCGCCGGTTCGAGGACAACCGTTCGCACGAGGAGCGAGACCTTTCGAAGCTTTCCTTCGAGGAACGGATGGCCTATTATAAGAATAAGTATGGCTCGGACGAAGCCGCCAAGGTCGCTGAAAACCAGCGCGCCGGCGCGGAGACGAGCCGCTCAGAGACCGGTCGCTCGGAGAGCGGTCGACCGCAGGGCGGACGCGGACAGGGCGGTCAGAGACCCGGCGATAGTAATCGCAACTCGGGCGATAGTAATCGCGGCGGTGAAGGCCAGCGTGGCGACAATCGCGGCGGACAAGGTTCGCGCGATAGTAATCGCAACTCGCGCGGACAAGGTTCGCGCGGCGATTCCCGCTCCGGTCAGGGCGGTCGCCCACAGGGCAACCGTCAGGGTCAGCGCCCGAATCCCGCACCGCGCGGAAACGGCACGCAGGGCGGAAACACCCCGTACCTTGGACGCGATAGAGGTCAGCAGGGCAAAAAGCAGGCTCCGGCCGCGGCCGCGCCCCAGAAACAGGGCGGCATAGGCGGATTCTTCAAGAAGCTTTTCGGAAAGAAATAACGGATAGCGGCCATATCGCGCCACGCTCAGCTAATAAGAAAAACCCGCCGGAATCAACGGTGGGTTTTTTTTGTGCGAATTAATTTGACATCACTATCGTTCTGTTCTATTCTGTTTTAAACCTTATTGAGGAGGATTATACGATGAAAAGAGCATTGAAATTTGGAGCGATCGCATTGATCGCGGCTTGTACGTTGATGGGCATGGGTTGTAATACGGGCACAAGTCCCATTACCCCAATTAACAACACAACCTATGATTGCATTAAACTTGCGGGAACGACGGCCATAAACCAGTATGACTCGAGCGAAATCGGTCTCTCAGCCGATTTTGCCATGACCCAGGTTGCCGATCTGACCTCCGAAACATATACAGTCAGTTTTGACGCGTATGTCCCGAGTTCCGCCGCCGCGCTTTCAAACATCCAGATCCTCTTTTTTAACGAGAGTTATGGCGGTTCCGTCTATATGAATCCGCTGACCGTCACCACGAATGCTTGGCATACCTACAGCTTCACGGTAACCGCCGCGAATAAGGCCTATGGAAGCCTCCTTTCCGACGCAAAGGTATTCCGCTTCGCCGCCCATACCGCGAGCGCGGGAACCGCGGCTGAGGTGTACATCAAGAACGTAGCGGTAACCAATGGCACAGCCTCCGCGTTAGCCATAACCGTTACGCCCACGAGCGACTACACCGGTACGTATATCTCCCTAGGAAACGGAACCGTTACGACGACAACGAAGTAACAGACTGCGCGGCCATAATTTGACGCTGGGCCCATCACGTTGTTGATGGGCCCCTTTTTTTAAACAACAGTATTTCTTGACGGTTCTTTTGTTCAATTCTGTATTAAGTATTACAAAAACGCCCTCTTACGTTTGATCCATATTAATGAGACCAACATGACATCCCGCAAGAACCCGCAATCCCGTTTCGGTACCCTGGCGTTCGCATATATCGCTATCAGCCTAACGGGATGCGCGCAACCGACCTCGGACACCGTCGCTCCCGTCGTCGACGCAAAAGGTACGCTCCTGAAAGGCGCATACGCAAGCTATTTCCCCATCGGCGCCGCGTTCGCTCCCACCGCCGAGCTTTCCTCTAACGATTACAGCGTCGTCAACGCGGAAAAGCGCGCGTATCGTCAAAATGATCAATGAACTGAACCTCAAGTCGCATGGTCTTGACGGCGTCGGGATGCGGGCGCACTGATCACTTTCCTGGCCCTCGATACAGGATATCCAGACGACGATCGATACATTCCACGATATGGGGCTCGACGTGCAGATAACCGAACTCGATATCGACTGTTACAACGGGTCGTCCTCCACTGGCGTTATCCCCTACTCCGCCTTCGCCGACGCGCTTACCGCCCGGTACGCGGTTTTATAGGCACAGCGCGGATTCTGTACTGACCGCGATTGCCCCTCCCCTCCGTTCTCCGGTATCGTGAGAGCGGGGGACGCAATGGCCGGGAAGACGCTTACGCGATCGCAATCGATTTTATACCTACAACTTTCCAACGTTTTTTTCGCGGCGACCGCGGTATGCGTCAGCCTCCTCTCGAGCCGTTTCGACGGGTACTTCACGTCATTCTGCAGATTCCTCGTTGGGCTCGCGATAGGGCTAGCCGAACTCGCCGCCCGCAAGAGACCGTTTAAGATCGTGCGTTTCAAGCCCTGGCTCGGCCGGGGAATTTTCGGCGCGGCGGGAATGATCCTCTACTATATCTCGATAGCGCTCGGCACCCCCGGGAGGGCGAGCGTCCTCAATAACAGCTTTCCGCTGTTCGTCGCGGTCATCGCGGTTCTCGTCCTACGGGAGGACGTCCGCGCGGCGACGGTCGCGGGCCTGATCCTGGCGTTCTCCGGCGTCGCGCTCGTTCTCTGGGACGGCGCGGCGGTAACCCCGCTAGCCGACGCCGTGGGTATCGCGAGCGGTTTCATCGCCGGCATTTCCTATCACTTCAACAAGCGCGCCTCGAAAACCGAGGACCCAATCGTCATCTACCTCGGCGTGTGCATCGTCGGGATTCTCGCGACCGCGTTTTCGCTGCCGCAGGCCGCGCGGCTCGACGTCGCGTCGACGATCCTGCTCCTTCTCGCGGGCGCGGGCGCCTACGTCGCGCAGATATGCATCACGATCGGCCTTCGCGACATTCCGACGACCGAGGGTAGCGTTCACACCTTCGCCAAAATTCCGCTCACCGTCATCGCCGGTATCGCGTTTCTCGGCGACTCGATCACGATGCGCTTCGTCGCGGGGACGGCCCTCCTGATCGTTGGGCTTTTCCTGAATCAACTTTCAAAAAAAACAGATTGAGATTTTGGACGTATCAGCGATTTTCATTTTTCCTATAGATAAAGAAAAAACAAACTGCAGAAAACACATATAACACAGTGTAAATTTCTAGATATTTCTTAGGCCCCGTGCTATATTTTTCCCTATAAAGTTGTCGTCGCAGAAGAGCAAAAAAAGTTATCGTTCTGAACAATACCTTCCGGTTACCGTTCCGCGTTGTTAGCTCCTGCCGCGCATATTATCCTCTATTGGTTTTAGTGGTCGTCCCCATAAGGAGCGACTTATATAAAGTGTTCAAGGAGAACTATATGAATTTCATGAAAGTAACGCGCGCGCTCGGATAGTGTAGAATTAAGTTCGCAATTTGGTAGTTGAAAAAGGTCATTGGAAGCTCCAAGATGTTGTTGCTGAGACAAACAAAAAGGGGACAACCAATGACCAAGACCAAAGATACCACGTTCTTTGAAAACAAACTATTGGATTTTCTCGCTGAGCCAGACCCTCTCTTTTCTATGATGCAGTGGCTCACTGAACAGCTTATGGAGATAGAGGTATCCAAGAAAGCGAATGCCCATAAAGGCGTTCATAGCACCGAACGGAAAACCTATCGGTGCGGAACACGTCTACGGCGTTTCGACACCCGGCTTGGAACTATGTACCTGCTTATCCCGAAATTACGGGAAGGCGGTTATATACCGTTTTTCGTAACTGAAAAAAAGCGTAGTGAACAGGCACTCATCGAAGTCGTTCAGGAAGCATGGGTAAACGGGATCTCAACCAGAAAGATTGACCGTCTAGCTAAAAGCCTTGGTATTGAGAATATCAGTGCATCCCAAGTAAGCGAGATCAGCAAAGGACTCGACGATATGGTTCGTGAGTTCAGAACGCGGCCGCTGGAAACCGAATACCCGGTTTTATGGATAGACGCGCTTTACGAAAAGATTCGCGATCAGGGCCGGAGCCAGAATAAAGCCATCATGGTCGTGAAGGGTATAAACCTCCAAGGAATGCCGCAAATATTGGCTGTAGAGCCATTTGCCGAAGAATCTGAAGAGAACTACCGGCTACTGTTCGCCTCGCTAAAGGACCGAGGATTAAAGAAGGTTTGGCTGTGTGTTTCTGATGCCCACCAGGGTCTTCAGAACGCAATCCGGAAAGAATTCCTTGGTACATCCTGGCAACGGTGCAAGGTTCATTTCATGCGAAACATTCTTGCAAAGGTCTCGCACAAGGAAAAGGATTCATTCGCGAATAGGCTCAAGCAGATATGGCTACAGCCAGATCGAACAACAGCCCTGTCATATTGCCGTGAAATAATTGAGCAGTATGGCGATGATCTTCCGGAGGCAATTACAATTCTCGAAGATGGGCTTGAAGACTCACTGCAGTTCTATGGATTTCCGGAAATCGATTCACGGAAGATTTCATCGACAAATACCCTTGAACGGTTGAACAAGGAAATCAGGAGACGGTCGAGAGTAATCGGAATATTCCCGAGCGTTAGTTCTTATCTGCGGTTGATCTGCTCATATCTCATGGAATATGAGGAAGACTGGCAGACCGGCAGGAGTTACATAAAGGCAGATTCGCTTGTTAAACAACAGGCGTTATTAAATATGGCAGCATGACGGAATTGGAAATCCAATGATTTTCTTTACGTCAAATTGCGAACAAGACTGGACACTATC
>DAOPXQ010000185.1:0-4994 GCA_035352395.1 Treponemataceae bacterium
AGTTGTCGCGCCGCTTGAGGATAGTCTCCCACGAGAGTCCCGCCTGCGCCCCCTCGAGAATGAGCATCTCGAAGAGCAGTCGGTCGTCATGAACCGGGACGCCCCAGGATTCGTCGTGATAGATCCGATACTCCTCGTGTTCGGGATTAAGCCATGCGCACCGTACGACCTTCTTTTCCGGCATCGATTACTCCTTTGCTGAGTATAGCCCGTAACGGCCAAAAAAAAACGCCCGGACGTGGGGGTAGCCCGGGATCGCCCCGGCCCCGTGCCGGGGAAGCCCGGGCGCAGGGGGAACAGAGCCGAACCCGCGCGACGCCCGGGAGGAACGCGCCATGAAATACGGGAACTTGCCCCGTTCCCCCTTTAAATGAAATACTGCATGAAATCTAACGCATGCGGGCGTATAAACCGCGGAGGCTTTCCATGACAGACGTCGTTTCAGTTCTTTCCGAGTGCAAGGCCATGCTCACGGGCCATTTTCTGCTGTCCTCGGGCAAGCATTCGTCGCAGTACTTTCAGTGCGCGAGGCTCCTTCAGTACCCGGACAAGGCCGCGAAGGTCATCGGGGACGTGGCGGACCGCATCAAGGCGGACGTGAAGGCGGGCAAGCTTAAGGTCGACTCGGTGATCGGGCCGGCGATGGGCGGCATTGTCGTCGCGTACGAGCTTGGGCGGCAGCTTGGCGTTCCGGCGTTCTTTACCGAGCGAAACGACGACGGGGTGATGAGCCTTCGCCGCGGGTTCGAGATTCAGCCGGGAGAGAAAATCATCATCGCCGAGGACGTGGTGACGACGGGAAAGTCGACGCTCGAGACGGCGGAACAGATTAAGGCGATGGGCGGCGTCGTGGTGGCGTCCATCTGCGTCGTGGACAGGCGCCCTGCCGATGCGGCGGAGCCCTTCCCCTGGCCGCTCTACGCGGCGCTCCGCCAGCCGGCGGTCCTTTGGGACGCCGCCGAGTGCGAGCTCTGCAAGGAAGGCAAGATGCCGGCCGTAAAGCCGGGCTCGAGAAAGATTTTCTAAAAAAAACAAGTCAGGCATGGCGGGTACCTTTCGTCTATACTGAAGGATACCCGCCCCTTCCATAACTGATCGCGGCGTGGTAGAAATTAGTTGTATGCCGAAACAATTAACACAAGCCCAGCTTGTCCGGGCAATGCGCATCAGTATATTCTCCGGCAGTTGCTCGGTCGTCTGGCAGCTCGTCTGCTCGATCCAGCCGCTGTTTAACGTTTTCTTCCAAAACTACCTCGGCGCATCCGCGGCCCAACTCGGGCTCCTGGTGACGATCATCCAATTGGCGGGCGTTTTCCAGATTTTCGGCATCTTCCTTTACGGCTGGATCGGGCGGCTTAAGCCGATCTTCATGGTCGGGCACATATTGCACCGATCGCTCACGGCGATCATCGCCTTCGTCGCGTTTTACATCGCGCGCGGAGGCTCGAACGAACGCGGCATCATCGTCATCATCGTCGCGATGGGGCTTTCCTGGTGCTTCGCGAACGCGACGAGCGCGTGCTGGTGGGGCTGGGTCGCGGACCTGTTCCCGGAAAACATGCGCGGCGAATTCTTCATGCGCCGCTCGTCGATCATCCAGATCGTCAACATCGTGTGGTTCTTCGCGGCGAGCACCATGCTCGACCTTTTTCCCAAGGATTCCGCGATCACGGTATACGCGATCATCTTCTCGGTCGGCGCGGTCGCGGGACTGCTCGATATCCTCAGCCAGCTCCTGAACCCCGAGCGGTTACCGGACCGCAAGCCGGACTTTAACGCCTCCACGCTCCTCGAGCCGCTCAAGAACAAAAGCTTCGTCGCGTACGCCGTCGCCATCGGGCTCGCGACGTTCTCGCTCAATCTTATCGGCCCGTTCCAGGCGCCCTACGTCGTCGACCCCGCGAAGATCGGCGCGCCGAATACCTGGCTCGGCATCATGCAGATCATGACGCAGTTCCTTTGGGTGCTCGTCGCGCCGTTCTGGGGCACGATCATGGACCGATGGGGGCGAAAGCCCGTCGTCGTCGCGGGCACGCTGCTCGTTCTGGGATACGTCGGCTATCTCTTCCTTACGCCGGGAAACTATTTCATCATCCTTCCGATGATCGCGCTCCTTTCGGGCGCGCTTTCGCCCGCGTTCTGGGACGGCTCGTACCAGATGATGCTTTCGCTCGCGCCGGAGAAAAACCGCATCGCGTACGTCGGCTGGTACCTTGCCATCGTGGGCCTCGTGTCGGCGCCGGGCTCGCTCGCGGGCGGCATCCTCAGCGACGCGCTCAAGGGCTTGAGCGTGCCGATGGGGCCGATCGTCGTGACGAACTTCCACGTCGTGCAGCTCCTTTCGATCGTGCTCTGCTGCCTCTGCGCCTTCCTCGTCAGCCGCGTGCGCGAGGGCTCGGAAAAGCCCTTCGGCTTCGTCGTGGGGCAGCTCGCGAACCCGCAGATATTCCGCACCTTTAAGCACCTCGGTTCGCTCGGCAAGTCCGAGTCCGCCCGCGAGAATACCGAGATTCTCCGCGCGTTCGAGGGCGACTCCGCCCAGCTCGCGCTCAGGGACATCATCGAGCGGCTCGAGGACCCGGACGCCTCCGTGCAGGAAGAGGCCGCGCGCGCGCTTGGGCGCATCCCGTCGCCCAAGTCGGTCGACGCGCTGATCCTCCACCTCCTTGACCATAACTCGGGGATCCGCGTGCAGGCCGCGCGGTCGCTCGGCAAGATAGGCGACCGCAAGTCGGTTTGCGCGATCGTGGGCTGCCTGTGGGAGCCCAACGAGGAGCTGCAGAAGGCGTGCCTAGAGGCGCTCGCGGACATCGGCGACGAGGAGTCGATCTCCGGCGTGATGAAGTTCCTCCGCGAAAGCCAGACGGACCGCATGCGCCAGCTGAGCGCCCAGGCGGCGGCGAGGCTCGGCGTCTTCGAGGCGGCCTGGGATATCTTCCCCAACCTGCTCGCGGCGACGGCGAAGACCACGCGCAAGCAGTACGCGATCGCGATGGCGAACCTCCTTGGCGACCCGGAAGGCTTCTATCCCTATCTCAGCGGCGCGGCGACGGTCGTGCAGTCCCGCCAGAAAAAACTCCTCGCGCGGTTCTCCGCCAATATCCGCGAGGTATACGCGCGGCAGACCAAACGGCCCCGCTTCCGCGAGAACATGGCCGAAGGGGTGTGCCTCGCGCTTACCGAGGACCGAAACGAGGACGCGCTCCGCGAGCTGATCGCGTTCGGCAAGCGCCTGCTCGACGATCTTTTCGGCTCCGCCAACCAACGGGACGTGCTCGGTCGGATCGACCAGAAGCTCGAGGTTTTTTCCTGGATGCTGGATCAGGCCGAGGCCTTCGTATCGGCCCCGCCGCCGGGGATGCCCGAGGCCGACCGGCAGGAAACCGCCCGCATCGTGACGCTCGTCGCCGTATACTTCCTCGCCTGCTACTGACCACGCGGGGCGAGGTATGCTATACTCTTTCCGCAATGCCAATAACCGATTCACGGGCTCTCCGCCAGGCGGGGAAGCTCTTTAAAAAAACAACCTATGGCCCGAAAACGCCGCTTAAGGCGTACCGGGCAAACTACGACGAGATGTTCGGGACCATCATGCTCCCGAATAATATAGATAGACGGGAAATTGACCTCGGCGGGATAACGGCCGATTTGCTCGTGCCGGAACTCGCGATGGGCAAACGCGCCATTCTTTACGCCCATGGCGGCGGTTTCGTCGCGGGCTCCAGGCTCGCCTCGCGCAACCTGTGCGCCTCCATCGCGCACGAGTCCGCGTCCCGCCTCCTCTTGCCCGAATACCGGCTCGCGCCGGAGTACCCGTATCCCACGGCGATCGAAGACCTCGCCCAGGCTTGGGACTGGCTCCTCAGGGAAGGCCATTCCCCGTCCGACGTCTACGTCGCGGGCGACGGCGCGGGCGCCAACCTCGCGCTCGCGCTCGCGCATTGGCTCAAGGCCCGCAAACGCGAGCTTCCCGCGGGCGTCATTCTCCTTTCGCCATGGGCGGATCTCGCGTGCGAATCGGCTTCCTGCACGGCCAGAAAGACCACGGACCCGGTCCATACGCGCGACGAGCTTCTCGCGTTCGCCCTCCAGTATACCTATCAGAGCAACTTCTCGAATCCGCAAGTCTCGCCGGTGCTCGGCGATTTTACCGGCTTACCGCCGATGTTCATCCAGTGCGGCACCGAGGAGATTCTCGTCGACGACTCGACGCGGCTCGCGCGCAAGGCGGAGAACTCCGGCGTGCGCGTGACGCTCGACCTCGAGGCGGGCATGTGGCATCTCTTCCAGGCGATCGACGCCCTTACGCCGCGCGCGCGGCTCGCCGTGCAAAAACTCGGCGCGTGGGTCCGCGGGGGCGCCGGGGGAACGGAGAGTTGATGGAACTCGTCGCTCCGGCGGGCAACGTCGATAAGCTCGCGTACGCCTGGGAATACGGCGCGGACGCGGCGTATATCGGGCTCAAGAAATTCTCGCTCCGGGTCAAGGCCGATAACTTTTACGGCAATGAGCACGAACGCATCGCGGCGCTCAAGGCGGAGTACGCCGCGGCGGGCACTCCCAAACGCCTTTTTTGCGCGCTTAATATATCCTTCCACGACGGCGACATCGCGAAGTTCCTTTCCGAGCGCGACTACTTCGCGCTCTATCCCTTCGACGCGTTTATCATCCAGGACATAGGGCTCGTTCGGACGCTCCAGAGGGAATTCCCCGCCGTGGCGCTCCACTTAAGCACGCAGGCTAACTGCGTTAACTCCGAGGCCGCGAGGATGTACCGGGACATGGGATTCAAGCGCGTCGTCCTTGGGCGCGAGGCAAGCCTTTCCGAGATTCGCGGGATCAAGGACGCGGTGCCGGACCTGGAAATCGAGTGCTTCGCCCACGGCGCGATGTGCATCGCGTACTCGGGCCGCTGCCTGATGAGCGCATATATGACGGGCCGCAGCGCGAACGCCGGGTTTTGCAGCCACTCGTGCAGATGGGACTACCGACTC
>DAOPXQ010000186.1:0-4979 GCA_035352395.1 Treponemataceae bacterium
TATTCCTCGAAAAAATACGATTTGTCGTATCCTTTCGACGGGGCCACGATAAACAACAGATATGCCATTCCGCAGTGTTCGCACCGGGAGACGGTTCGGTCCAGGGAACGCGCGATAACCGTCGCCTGAGACTTGCCGCAAAGCGGGCACTCAAGGCTTTTACGCGTGAGGAGGGATCCGATCGCGTCGGAAAGCCTTTTCTGCGGCGAGGCCGGCGTGATAAAGCCCGGAACCTTAATGCCCCTCGCGAGCATGCGCCTAAAGGCCGCGGACTCGGGTTTTCCGCATGGCAACGAGGAGAACCCGGCTTTAAGGCCGAGTTTATAATGATACTGGGTTGGCGAGAACAGCATGACGCGGCTCCCGGCGGCCAGGGCCTCGAAGGCGGTAAACCCGTAATGGGTCACGACGAGGTCGTAGTGGCATAACCGCTCGCGAAGCCCCTGCACGGGGCCCGAGACCGTATATCCCTTTTCGTGCTTGCTTAAGCCAGTTGCCGACGGATCGATGACCGTTACCTCGAGATCCATCGACGAGAGGATCTCCGCGACGGGAAGCGCGTACCCGACGGCGTTCTCGCCGCCCGCGACGACGAGCGCGGACGAAACCGACGACACGGTTTTTTCGCGACGCCTAAGCGGCAACGGAAGGTACGCGACGTCCGCGAGGTTCGGCGCGCAGGGAGAAAGCGGAAGGCTCGGGATCACGTCGAGAAGATAGTCCGCGATATGCCGG
Source organism: Treponemataceae bacterium (assembly GCA_035352395.1). Classification (GTDB taxonomy): domain Bacteria; phylum Spirochaetota; class Spirochaetia; order Treponematales; family Treponemataceae; genus Teretinema. The sequence continues at coordinate 736 of DAOPXQ010000186.1, forward strand.
GAAGAGCCGCCCTCGTCGAGGGCGACGACCGGGCCGATCTTCCTGAAATCGGCCATCTCGGCGACGGTCGTGCGGAAGCGGTCAAGGACGACGAGATACGCGGACTCAGGCAACACGTGCGAAACGAACGGAAGCGCATCCTTCGGAACGCATCCCATGAAGGGGGAATGAAGCGGGATATAAAGGATACAGCGCCAAGAGCGCGACAGTTCGGCGACTAGGGCGGAGAGCCTCCTGATATGGCCGGTTCCCCCGCCCGGTTCCGCGTGCGGAACGAACAGCACGGGCCGCGAGACGTATCGCCAGGCGTCGATCACGCTCGCCGAGTCCGTCGGTACGGCCTTGCCGGAAGAACGGAGATATTCGTTCATTAGGCACGCGCGCTCATAGTCCTCGCGGGTGTCGATCGTCGTTCGAATCTCGGGATGATACCAGGCGTCGCCCGCGGTCTCGAAGACGCTCGTGAAGCGCTCGGGATGGCGATAGAAGGCGGGGCCAACGTGTTCGTGGTCGTACGACGAGTCCGTAAGCACGCATGCCTCGAGGAGACGTCGCGCGGAAAAGGCCTCGACGCCGCAACCGTGAGGCAACCCGGTGAACGTGAAATAGTCGGGGGGATTATCGGTCGCCGACAGCTCGACGAAACGATCGAGCGTGCGCTGGGCCGCGTCGGCGAAGAGCCAGGGGTTATCCCCGGTGGCTCGAAGCACGACGTCCGCGCCGACTTTTTTTACGACGACGCAAAAGCGCGTGAGCACGTCTTCCTTAGGTCCCGCTATGCACAAAAAACCGCATTCCCTCGCGATCGGCGCGAGTTCGGCCTCGGAAGCCTCGTCGCACGCGAGCACGTATTGGTCGGCGACGACGCGCCTGAGGTTTTCCATGACGCGATAGATTACCGGCTTTCCGCCCAGCGGCAGGACCGCCTTCCGCGGCAGGCGCGTCGAGTCGAGCCGCGCCTGAAGTATGACGCACCTCACGGGACGCACGGCTCCCACGCCTCGGTCACGCTCGCGGCGTCGCGCGCGAATCGGTATCGGTTCAGCTTAACCCATTTTCGCGCCATGCGAAAACCGTTCCAAGTCTCGAAGATCCCCGTACCCGAGCGGCGTGCGTAAGAGAAAAAACGCGAAAGGGGAAGGTACGCCTCGTCCTTTCGGAAAACTGGCGCGATATTCTTCAGGTAAAATTTCATGTAGGATGAGTCCGTCGTGATGTCCTCTTGGGGAATATCCCCGTCGTAGCTAAGCCGGAACGCCGTGGAAACCAGGATACTCTCGTTCCACAGGTGCGCACGAAAACCGAAGTCAAGGTTCTGCCAATAGGGGTTGACGATCGTGTGGTCGAAACCGCCGAGCTTGACGAAGCGCTCGCGGGAATAGATCCCGACGAAGTCGAAGGGATAAATGGTCGGGGACTTATCGCGATAGCAGGGCATCGGCTCGACCTGAAACGACTTCTTGCTTACCGCCGGGACCATCTGCACGGGAAGGGACTCGAGCCTTGAGTTTTGGAACATCGGCGCGACGCAAAGATTGCCCTCTTCCCGGACGCGGGCAATGAGCCGGTTCGGTACGCCCGAGGGCATCACCCGGATGTCGTTCCACACGACGAACACGAACGGGGAGTCGGTTTCCGCGACGCCCGCGTTGATCATCTCCCCAATCGTGATCTTTTCGAGCGGCACGAGGAACTTGACCGACGGAAAGCGGATCGAGAGGTTTTCGATGTCATAGGGCTCGTTCGAGGTCTCGATCGATATGATCGAGGTAAATCCCGCCGTCTCCAGGCTCTGGAACACGGCGGACCGATAGTAGCGGCCGCCCCGATTAAGGAGGATGACCGTCATCTGCGGGGTTTCCTCGTCGCTTTTCTTGATCTTCCCGCCGACTATCGTATGCGCGACTTTTCGCTCGTTAAAAATTGTAGGTATAGTACTCATCGCAGGCTCCGCACATCCCTTCATGTATGCCGCACACATGCTGTTCATAGAGGGAACGATTGCCCGCCCAAATCGACTCAAGGTCATCCGTCAGGGCGTTTCCGCACGAGCGCGAGCCATAGAGGTCCTCGCGGCAGAACGGCACCGTTCCGTCCAACAGAATACACATATCCCGCTTAAGATGCCAGCAGGGGTTTCGCACGAGCGGCGAAAGATCCGCGACCCGGCGATCCGGTACGCTCCGGCAGAAATGATCGTGCTTTTGCACGATGACCCGCCCGAGCTTTTCCTTCCAGAAGCGATAGAACGGCTCAAGCTCCGCCTCGTTCTCGTTCATGCGCACGATCTGCGGCCATACCATGCCGGGAAACAGGGCGGCGGCGTCCTGGGTAAAGGACATGGCGTCGCGAAGATGGGCGGTCGCCCCGTCCGCGAGACCATGCGCCTGACCATACAGGGCGCTACCCGCCGCGTCGAGTGACACGATCCAGTTGATCGGGTTCTGCCCGTTAGCGCGCGGGGCGGCCGCTCGAACGGCCGCGGCGATAGAGTCCAGGCTCGCGCGGGACCAACCGATCCCCGTCGTCTCGATGAGAACCGAAAGCGACGGCCGCGCGAGCACGTCCGCGATAAGCCCCGCGATCTCCGGGTGATACGAGCACTCGCCCCATAGCGACAGCGATACGACCGCGTCCTCCGAGAAGTCCGAGATTTTATCCAGGAGAGCTGAGAAGGACGAGCGGGGCATGTACGCGTCGAGCGAGGTCGCCTTCTTTCCGGGCGAGCGGCCCTTCCCGCTTTGACAAAAGCCGGGGTATGGGCAATAGAGGCACTCGAAGGGGCATTTTGCCGCGACCTGCACCGCGTAAAACGAGGGCAGCGTGCGTAAGGCAAAGCCGCGGGACTTCGCGCGCTCGGCGTAATTATCCGCGGTTATACCCTCAAGGGATTCGCAGAGCATGGCGTTACGCTTCGTGTCGCAAACGAGCTCGAGCCTCAGCTGGCGGAGGTCGGTCGGCGCGATCTCGGTCTCGATGTCGAAGGAATTAATATCGCGCTTTACCGCGTCGAAGATTGCCGAGCGGGGCACGGAGTCCGCGCAGTCCTTGGTAAGGCCCACAAGAATGGGCAGAAGACCACCGGCGAGAATCTCCGGCGCGAGCCCATAGGGATAGCCATCCGCGAAGGTGTACTCCGCCGCGTACCGCAGGTGCTTTCGGTACAGCGCGTCGGTCAGTTTAGGGTCGATAAAAGGGGCATCCGCCCAAAAGACGAACGCGTGGTCGAAACCGACCGATTCCTCGGCAAGCGCGGAGAAAAAAGAGGAAACGGACCAACGTTCCTGGGTTCTTTGGTCAAAGGCGACGGAAGACGACGACCGTACGGGCGCAGACGATAAAACGAGCACGCGCGCGACGTCGGGAAACGCCTGAGAGCGCTCGAGGGCGCGATCAAACGCGGAAGGGCCGCCTGAAAGGGGAGAAAAGGCGTGTTTAGTCGCCTGACCGGCAAAAAGAACGCAGATTGTTTTCATACATTTACGAATATCGGCATACGGGAACTTGTCTTGAGGAAACTCGGGCTTCATGGTAGGGTAAGTCATGACCGCGCCCCACCCCCTCAAGGTCTCAGAGATCACCTCTCTCATCAAGGAAATACTCGAAGGATCCTTTCCCTCCGTCGTCATAGAGGGCGAAATTTCCAACTGTAGGCCCTCGAGTACCGGGCATCTTTACTTTACGCTCAAGGACGAAACGAGCGCGATCTCCGCGGTAATGTTCAAGGGAAAAAGCCGCTACCTCGCCTTCGCGCCCAAGGACGGCGATCGCGTCCGCGCGACGGGAAGCATATCGGTCTACGAGGCGCGCGGTACCTATCAGATAATCGTCGACTCGATGGAAGTCTCCGGCGCGGGCAATATCCTGCTTATGTTGGAGGAACGCAAACGGCGGCTCGCGGCGGAAGGACTGTTCGATTCCGCCCGCAAGCGGGAGATCCCTGCCCTGCCCGAACGAATCGCCGTCATAACGAGCCCGACCGGCGCGGCCGTTCGCGATATCATTCAGATTATCAGGCGTCGGAACCCATCGATCAGCGTCACGATACTTCCCGCCGCGGTCCAAGGCGACGGCGCCGCGGAATCGCTCACGCGCCAGGTCAGAACCGCGAACCGATACGCGATGGGCGACGTCATCATCATTGGGCGGGGCGGCGGATCGCTCGAGGACCTTCTTGCCTTTTCGGACGAGACGCTCGTGCGGGCTGTCGCCGAATCCCGTATCCCGACGATCAGCACCGTGGG
>DAOPXQ010000187.1:0-4962 GCA_035352395.1 Treponemataceae bacterium
TGAACCTTTCCTACGTCGATGCACTGGGAGACAATGCCAATAACTGATTTCGTCCTCGGCGGAATGCATCTACTAATCGAACCGATTGCCGCGACTAAAACCGCGGCAATCGGTTTTTGGTTTTCTTGCGGTTCTCGCGATGAGCCCGATAGCGAGAGCGGTGTTACCCATTTCGTCGAGCATATGCTGTTCAAGGGTACCGCCTCCAGATCGGCCTGGGATATCGCGCGCTTTTTCGACGGCGTCGGCGGTTTCGCGAACGCCTTCACCGAGCGCGAATGCATGTGCGCGTATTGCGTCGTCCCGTCATACGCCGCGGCCGATTCTTTCGAGGTTCTGGCCGATATGGCGTGCAATTCCTCATTCCCCTTGCGCGAACTTGAAAAAGAGCGTGACGTCATCATAAGCGAAATCCTTTCAACATTGGACGATCCTGAGGAAATGGCGATGGATGAGGCTCTGGGTCTCGCTTTCGGGGACCATTCCATAACGCGTCCCATCGCGGGGAAGGTCGATGGCATTAAGGGAATTTCCCTCCCGTCGGTTCGCGAGTATTACGAGAAAAACATACTGCCTAGACTTTCCGTGATCTCGGTGGCGGGAAATATCGACGTCGAGGCGATAAAGGAACTGGCGCGACGGTATGCGCGAAAAGGCGGGATTATGCCTAACGCCGGACCCGCGCCGATTTTTAAGCCCGGACGACAGCTGGTTCGCTCCGATTTTTCCCAATCGCAGATCGCGCTGTCGTATCCGTTGCCATTCTTTTCCACGGCTCCCGAATGGCACCTGTGGGATGCCATTAACGTCATGACGGGCGACTCCGTCAGCTCCCGTCTTTTTCAGCGATTACGTGAGGAGAGGGGACTTTGCTATTCGGTGTACAGCTTCGTCACGCGGTTTAGGGATTGCGCCTTCATCACCGCGTTTTTATCCGTGCCGGACGCTAAGATTCCCGAGGCTACGATAAGCCTTATCGACGAATTCCGAGCGATAGGCGCTAATGGGTTTTCTGCGGAAGAGTTTGACAGGGCAAAGTCCCATATCTTGGGCGAGATGATTATCTCCTCGGAAGACATCGAAAACCGCATGAGAAGGTTGGCCCGCCAGTTTTTCTTTAATGGACAGGTGATCGACATCGATAGCGCGCCCGGTCTCGTTAATTCCCTGTCGGCGGAAGGGATTAATATCGCGGCGCGAGAAGCGTTGGGGAGAGACTCTATGACGCTTATGATATACTCGGGTAAGCGCGTAAAAAAGGACGTATTATGCCATTGACCATAAAAACCATCATCGCGAAAGGCGCCATGCCGCCCCAGTACAAAACAACCGGATCGTCGGGCGCCGACGTTCGCGCCGCGATACCGTCTCCCATAACGCTGATGCCCGGACAGAGGGCGCTGGTCCCAACCGGCTTAAGCGTGGAAATCCCGGAGGGGTTCGAGATTCAGGTTAGGTCCAGATCCGGGCTTGCCCTGAAAAACGGCGTCGCGGTCCTTAATTCGCCGGGGACCATCGACGCCGACTATCGCGGAGAGATCGGGATCGTGCTGATCAATCTTGGAAACGAGCCGTTCGTCATAAACGACGGCGATCGCATAGCGCAGCTCGTCGTCGCGTCGGTGGTTCAGTGCGATTTCGTCGCGTCGGAAAGCATCATGGGCACGGAAAGGGGTTCCGGCGGGTATGGCTCCACGGGGATGAATTGATGAGGAAAACGCTTTTCTGGTACATCGTCCGGGAAATGCTCCTGTATTTCTCGGTATGTTTCGTTTTTTTCTTTCTCGTCTTTTTCGTGAACCAGATACTCTTTATGGCCGAGGAAATCCTCTCGAAAAAAGCGCCGTTTAAGGACGTTGCCTTACTGATGATCTTCGCGCTTCCGTCGATAATCGCGACGAGCGCGCCTTTCGCCGCGCTCGTCGGCACCCTTATGTGCATGGGACGGTTCATCACCGAGCTTGAAATTCTCTCGATGAACGCGCTTGGCGTTTCGCTCAAATTCATAATCATGCCGGTCCTGGCCGTCGGCCTTGCGATATCCGTCGTCTCGTTCTTCACGAACGACATTTTGCTTCCCGCGGGGACCATCCAGTTCAGCAAGGTATACCGAAAAATACTCACGTCGACGCCGGCGCTTGAGCTTGAGTCCAATTCGATCAAGAGAAACCAAAACGCGATCGTTGTGTCCGGTACCATCAAGGGCGAGGAGATGGACAGTATTTTGGTGATCGATACCGACTCGCACGGGAACAAGCGGGTAATCGCCGCGAAGGGAGCGAGAATCGCCAAATCCACCTCGAGCGCGATCGTGATGTCGCTCGCGCTTGATTCCCCGACGGTCGTTTTAATCGACGCGAAACAACCGGACTCCTACGACGTCATTAACTCGCATGCCATGTCCTATAACATACTCTCGAAAAACATACTCGCGGCGTTCGGCAGTTCGGTTTCGCCGAGGGAAATGAGCTCGAGGGACTTATTCGCGGAGATGAAAAAGCAGAGCAAGACCGCGGACAAGAGAACACTTAATCTGTATCGAATGGAATTCCACAAAAAGTTCTCCATTCCGTTCGGCGCCTTTTTCTTCATCGTGCTCGCTTTTCCCCTTGGCATGATCTCCAAGACAAACGGGCAAAACGTCGGTTTTATCCTTGGTTTGATCATCTCGGTCCTGTATTGGGCGATGCTTATAGGCGGTCAAACACTGAGCATTAGGATGGGACTTAATGGCGCCCTGATGATGTGGCTGCCGAACGTAATCGTTTTGATCGCCGGGGGCCTGCTCGTGGCCAGGAGCCTCAAATCGTGAAAATACTTCAGCGGTACCTAATTCGACAATTTATCCCCGTCATGTTTTTCTCGATTATGTTTTTCGTGCTGCTCCTTGAGCTCGGGGACCTTTTCGCAAATATATGGCGATACCTTTCCAACGGCGTGGGCATAACGCAAATACTTAAGATCGTCGTCGCGTACGTGCCTAAGTGCGTCTCGTATTCGATTCCCCTCTCGGTATTGTTCGCGGCGTCGTATACGATCGGCACCATGCATTCAAGAAACGAGCTTATCATGGTTTTCTCGTCGGGTTACCCGCTGTATCTCCTGGTAATGCCGCTCTTGGTACTGGGCCTATTCCTCTCGTTTGGGATGTTTTTCTTCGAGGATCTCGTGGTCATCAGGACTCAGGCGATGAAATCGCGACTAAGCAAGGAAATGCTCACCAAGGATCAATCGCGCAGCAACGCGAATATCGTCATACTCTCCGAGTCCGGCAAGGTTATTTACACCGCGGATTATTTCCAGGACGGGGACGACAAGCTCTATTCGGCGCTTATCATAGTCCGTGACGGAGAGGGAAACCTCAGGCACATCGTCAAAAGCCCCGTTCTCGCGTGGACGGACGGACATTGGACTCCGGAAACGCTGAGCGTTTATTCCGTCGAGGCCGACGGTTCCATTCGTCTCTCGAGCGACAAGCTTCCCTGCGCCCTCAACGAGCCGCCGGAGTCGTTTAAGAGAAACGTCACTTCCGTGGAAGAGATCGGCTCGAGGGAAGCGAAAGCCTATTTAGCGAAGCTGAGGAAGTCGGGGATACCCCATGCCGAGCAGCTTTCAAATTATTACAAGCGTTTTTCGTTTCCCTTTACCGTATTCGTGGTGCTTTTCTTCTCGATATCGGTCGGGGGGCGCTTCAAGAAAAACATCCTTCTCATGAGTTTGCTGTTAAGCCTTTCCATAGCGGTTATGTATTACGTCACTCAAATGGTGACGATGCTTTTCGCGAAATGGGAATATATCTCGCCGTTGGCGGGAGCGTGGATGCCGGCGCTAATTTTCATCTGCCTCGGCGCTTTCGCCATCAAGTACGCCAGAACATAGGATTACCAATGAACAAGACAGACCGAATCTTCAAGATTAGGCATAAAGACCTCAACAGCGCCGCAAGAACCGGTCGGATGGAACTTCCCCATGGCACGGTGAGCACGCCCGCTTTCATGCCCGTTGGGACTAACGCGACCGTCAAGGCGATGACGAAAGATTGGCTTGAGGAAATCGGTTTCGAGATAATCCTCGCGAACACCTATCATATGTACCTCAGGCCCGGCGTGGAGATCATTAAAAACGCGGGCGGGCTCCACGGTTTTTCCGGATGGAAAAGGAATTTCCTGACGGATTCCGGCGGATTTCAGGTTTTTTCCCTTTCCTCATTCCGCAAGATAACCAACGAAGGCGTTCGCTTTCGGAGCCATATCGACGGATCGTCCCATTTTCTCACCCCGGAATCAGTGGTCGGCCTGCAGGCCGGGTTTAACAGCGATATCCAGATGCAGCTTGACGTTTGCACCGGTTTTGGAACCGACTGGAAAAAATCCAAAGAGGCGCTCGTCATCACGACCGATTGGGCAAAACGCGCTAAGCGCGCCTGGTTGGAGACGGGCGACGAGTATCAAGGTAAGCTGTTCTCGATCGTGCAGGGAAACTTTCACCATGACCTCAGAAAGCAAAGCGTTGAGTCCGTCATTGAGCTTGATACGCCCGGAATCGCCATCGGCGGGCTTTCGGTAGGCGAACCGCCCGAGGTGTACGCGGAATTCCTCACGGAGACCGCGGCCATGCTTCCGTTGGACAAGCCCCGATACGTAATGGGCATCGGGACGCCGGACTACATTCTGGAGGCCGTGCGCAACGGGATAGACATATTCGATTGCGTGCTCCCCACGCGTAACGCGCGCAATGGTTCGTTGTTCACCAAGGACGGCGCTATCGCGATCAAAAAAGAAAGGTTCGCGGCGGATTACGGCCCGATCGACCCCGAATGCAATTGCAGGGTCTGCCGCGAGTACTCCCGCGCGTATATGCGCCACCTGTACAAGAATGACGAGATTCTGAGCTCCATGCTTGCCAGTTATCACAATCTCGCGTTCCTGCACAATATGATTCATGAAATTCGCGATGCCATCG
>DAOPXQ010000188.1:0-4907 GCA_035352395.1 Treponemataceae bacterium
CTCGGGCGCGTCGGGCAATTCCCGTATCGCGAGCTTATCCGAAAACTCGTGATCGTTTCGCACGATATAGCGGGACTCCTCCTCGCTCGCGAAGAAAAAGTCAAAACGGTTCGCGAGGATCATACGATAGAAATTCAGCTGATTATCCCCGATATTTACGAAGACGCGATTTGGATTACATCGTCTGATGGCATCGTCGACCCATAGTCCATGCGAGTAACTCACGACAAGTCCCAGCGTCTTGCCCAACCCAAGCAAACCGTCGATCGAGTCGACGCCCGCGTACAACTGCTCATCCGATTTTCTGATTACGTAATGCGGCGGCGTGTCCTGGTAGATAGGCAGATCGGAATAGACATAGAGGCATTGGCGTTCCGGATTCATGAAAACGCCGGGAAAGCACGCGTTCGCGTCGCTTTTTTTCATAAGCTCGAATATTCGCGAAACCGGCATTTTCTCGAACCGAAAAGGGATGTTCGCCTCTTCGAGGACGTACCTCGTTATCGCGAGGATGCATCCCTCGTCGTCGGTATTAGCCTGCCCGAAAAAGGGCATTCTCTCATAGTAGTAGACCGTAACTACGGGATCTTGCGGGAACGCCGAGACAGCGCAGATAAACAACGAAAAGACCATTAACGCGACGCGTATCATCCTGTCACTCCCCTCGCTGTAATCAGTGTAATGGGTTTATCGGGCGAACGCGAATCGTTACGCGCGATCCAGCATCTCACAAGCTTAGCACGCGAAAACCGTTTGCACACGGGTAGATGGCGCTTTGACCTATTTTGCGATAAAATGATGACGAGATCGCTTGCGGAATTTCCGATAGAAACCAGCGATTCATGATAAAGGAACGCATATGTTGAAAAAAGCATTCATCGGCCTGCTGTGGGTGTCCGCGGTGACGCTTCTCTCCGCGGAAGCCGATCTGCGATCCATATTCTCCGATCATGGAGTAAATGGAAGCATAGTCATACTCGATCTTGACAGCAATCAGTGGACCTTTAACGATTGGGAAGACGCGAACAAGGGAACCATTCCCGCGTCCACGTTTAAGATATGCAATTCGCTCATCGCGCTCGAGGAAAAAGCCGTGACGACGGACGAGATAATACCGTGGGACGGAAAGGAAAAAACGTTCAAGGGGAACCCCGTTAAATCCTGGAACGCGGACGCGAACCTTGAATCGGCGTTTAAGAACTCCACGATCTGGTATTTCGTCGAGCTCTCAAGAAGGATCAAGCGATCAACCTACGCGCGATACCTTAAGGCCTGCGATTACGGTAATCGTGACTTACGGGAAAAAGGGAAGGATTTTTGGAATTACGGTAATATGGCGATAACGCCGTGGAACCAAGTCGAATTCCTCGCGAAGTTATACAGAGACGAATTGCCCTTCAGCAAGGAAAACATGGCGCTGGTAAAATCGCTCATGAGAATGAATGACGGCGACGCGTATAGGCTGAGCGGGAAAAGCGGCTGGGGGATAAAAGACGGATTGGATATTGGCTGGTTGATCGGGTTCCTCGAGACCGATGCCGGAATTTACGTTTACGCGACGCGAATAACGGCGGATTCGGCCAAGGTGCCGAGCGACTTCGGCAAACTTCGCTCAACGATAACGCTCGAGGCCTTCAGGCGGTTGGGGATAATCCAGTAAGCCCTCGCCCCGGAGATCAGGGTGTCGTCGATGATGATGAGATTCGTTCTCATACTAGCCTCAATGTGTAATACAGAAAACAATCGCTTCCTTGTTAATACCCGATGATCTCCTGTTCCACGCACACGCCGTTTTCGAGAATCGCGTCGAGGAGGTCGCCAAGACCCGAGCGGGCGCGGGTGTCGTCGCGGACGAGAGCGGCGCGGCGATGGGATTCGGCGTCGAGCGGTCGGCCAGACGCGCGGTAGCGGTCGAAGGTCGCGCGGTCCATCATCCAGGGAAGGACTTCGATTCCCGCGGCGTCGGAAAGCTCCTGGAGAATCAGGATGCCGTCTGGGTCGAGGTCGCCCGCGTGGAAGATTGCCCAACCGGATTCCGCGAAAAGCTTCGCGATCGATTGGACCGCGCGGTTTGGGTGGCCGCCGACGTAGAAGAGCGCGTCGAAGGGAAGGCTCCCGGATGACAGGCGTGAGGCGAGATCGAAAAAACTTTCCTTGTTCTCGACGCCGAGAACGCGACCCGAGCCGCCCGAGGAAAGACTCGCGCGTTCGAGGGACGCGACGGTCGAGAACGGAAGGCCGAGGGCGAGGCCTCCGGGATTCTCGATGACCGAACCGCCCGAGACGGCTAAGATTAGGCGCCCCGCGACGAAGGTTTCGGGGAAGCTCCGATCCGCGAGCTCGAAGGGAGGAAGGCTCACCCCGTTAGCGGCGGCGCGCGCGAGGAGGCCCTGCAGGGCACGGAGCACGCGCTCGATTCGCTTTGAGTCGGAGAAAAGCTCTACCGAAAGCGCGCGCGGCAACATCGCGGCCTTGTTTCCGGAAGCGACGAGCTCGAGCGCGTTCGCGAGGGTCGATGCGTCGGCGATGGTGGTCGGTAAAGGCTCGAGGCTGACCGGGTCGAGGTCCTTCGGCGAGAGGTTGTCCGCGAGCCAGGAAAAAAACGCGCCGGATGCAGCTACGGCCGCAACACTTCGCAAGGAGTTTCGCGCGGCTTCCCGCGCGGCTTGCCTGCTCGCCTCCGCCGAAACGGCAGGGGATGCGCGGCCGAGCGCCGCATAGAGCGCGTTCGCGTCGAGCAGCGTCAAGGACGCGAGTTCCTCGCCGGGCGTTCGACCCGCCCAGGTAAGCGAGACGAGGCCTCGCCGCTCGAGGGACTCCGCTGCCTCGAGGAAGGACTCGTACTCGTCGGGCTTCCGACGGTCAAGCTCCGGGAAACTCGAGGACACCCTGATCTTAAGGGCTCTGCCGCCTCCGGCATGGGCCGAGCGGGGAAAACGCTCCGCGAGTTCCGCGAGGATCTTACTCTCCCAGACGGTCACGGCGCGACCTCCCGCTCCCGCGAGCGGTCGCGAAACTCAACGGTCTTAGCGAGTTGCCCGTGTCGTATAACGAGGTTGATCGCGTCCATGTGCGGAGCGATCGATTCGAGTTTCTCGGACGGCACCGCGACGATGACCTGCAGCCCGAGTTCGCGGTAGAACGCGAGGATCTTCGCGATGCGGTCGTCGTCGAGCCTATCGAAAGCCTCGTCGAAGACGACGAGCCGGACCGTGGAGTCTGGCTTATCGCGGAAGAAACGAAAGAAGCTCGCGGCGATCGCGACGTAATACGGGGTTTGCGCCTCGCCCCCGGATTTCTCCTTGAGCACGCGGGAAAGCGAGTATTCCGGGCTCTTGCCGGTCGCGGGGTCGACGGACTGCGCGTCGCGGACGCGGATGTCGTAGGTAAAGTAGGTGCGGTAATCGCAGAGGCTTCTGAGCTCGGCGGACTCAAGGTTTGAGTTGAGGATCCGGGAGAATAGCTCATTCGCCGCGTCGCGGTCCGATTCCTCGACAAGGGCGTCGAACAGCCCGTTCTCGAAGTCCGTAATCTCGGCGGTCTTCCGGATGATCTCGATTTGGCCCCTTCGCTCCGCGCGCTCCGTGAGCGTAAACCGATACTGGTCACGGCCGAAGGTGAGGCTCCGCAAGGTCGCGTTGATCTCGGAGAAGCTGTCCTTCGCCCCCTCGATAAGCTCGTTGAGACGCGCGATGAAATGGTCCTTGAACTCCCGTTCCGCGTCGTTTCGAGCCCGCCTAATCTTCTCGAGGTATTCAGGCAGTTCGGAATCCTCAAGCCTCTTTTTCAGGATCCCGATCGCGGAAATATCCTCGCTTTCCGCGGAGAGCATCTCGCTGAAGGCGTTGTTATGCTTCGCGATCCTCGCGCGATAGGCCTTCTCCGCCGTGTCGAGCCGCGTGAGCCATCCCTGGCGAGACTTGTCGAAATTCGCGAGGATCTCTTCGGGCTTCTGGCTCTTGAGTCGCTCGGCGACATAGCGCTCGCAGTCTGCCTCGGCCTCCGGATGCGCTGAGCGAAAGCGTTCGAAGGCGGCCTCGCGCGCGGAAAGCTCCCCGGCAAAAAGCTCGATGCGCCGTGCCGTCGATTCTCGCGACGCGGTTACCGAGCCCGATTCGGTGAGGATCAGCTCAAGCTCGCCGTTTGCTTTTTTGATCATATCGGCGATCGATAAAAGGCGATCTTCGAGGCCGCGAAACGCCGAGGTGTCGATCTCCTTAAGGCGCGCCCGCGCGTCCTCGATCTCGCCCGAGAGGCGGGTTCGTTCGGCTACGTGGCGCTCGAGGTACTTGGCCTCGGTAAGCGAGCGCGAAAGGGACTTGCACGCCGCGATCGCCTCCTCGGCGCGAGAGACGGCCAAGGCGGCGCGTGCGTCCGCGGCGGCAAGGTTCTCGATTTCGGCGACGAGCGACTCTTGCCGCTTTGCCCGCGCCGAGGCGCCGAGCCATGCGATGCGGTAAACGTCCTCTTTGATACGCGTCGCCGTGTGGCGGGACCAGCTCATGCATTCCCTGGTTACCGCGCGCGAATAGCGCCTGAGCGTCGAGAGATCGGCGGTCATCACGTCGCCGAGCGTCGCGTCGAGGTAGCTTCGCGCCCAGGGGTTTTCGGTTTCGACGAGCCGGGCGAGCGATCCTTCGCGCGCGGGGTCCGTCTCTACTTCGCGCGCGAGCCGCCCGATATCGGGTAAGGGCACGCCCGCGACGGAACGGGGAAGCCCGTCGTACGCGCGAAGGGCGCGCGGGAAATCGTCGGGCGAGACAATGCACGCGAACCGGAGGGTGTTGAGCCAGCCCTCGACCGCGTCTGACCATGAGGGATCGATTACCTCGGCGAGATCGCAGAGTATCCAGGCCTCGATCCCTTCCTTTTGGAGCGCCTCGCGAAGGCGGCACGGCGATTCGGGG
>DAOPXQ010000189.1:0-4897 GCA_035352395.1 Treponemataceae bacterium
GCAAGCTCTACGATTCCGCGCGAAAGCTCCTTGAGGACGAGATAACCTACGCGCTCGACCTTCCCCGCGAAGAAGTCGCGTCGCTCATCCATACGCACCTTGAGCCGTTCGGCGAAGAGACCGCGCACCAGACCAAGAACGCAGGCGCCGTCCCCGAGGACGACGAGGAATTCGAGGATGGCGAACTCGCGGAAGAGGATGCCGACGACGGCGATGCCGACGACGACGCGGACGAATAATAATGTCGGCCGTCCTCGTTCTGACCGCGGCCGGTAATTCAACCCGGATGGGCGGGAGCGTCAAAAAAGAGTATTTAACGATCAGCAAGGACGGGGACCAGCGAGTTAGCGTCCTTTCGGCGGCCTTAAGCGCCTTTCTCGAAACCAGGCTTTTTTCCATCATCATAATAACCGTCCCCTCGGGCGGCGAGGCGGAAGCCCGCGCGATCCTTTCGGAGGATTGGCGCGTCGAATCCCTCCTGAAGCGCGACGGGCTCAAGCTCGTCTTCGCGGAAGGCGGGGCGACCCGGCAAGAATCCGTGCTACACGGGCTTCGCATGGCCGAGCGAATCGGCCAATCCCTTACGGATAAACCCGACGTCGTGCTCATCCACGACGGCGCGCGCCCCTGGATCGGCGCGGAAACCATCAAGGACATCCTAAACTCAACGAAAAAGCACGGCGCGGCGGTTCCCGCGATCCCGTCGGTCGATACGCAGAAAGAAATCGACTCGGAAGGTAGGATCGTGCGGCACCTTGACCGCTCGAGGATCGTTTCCGTGCAGACCCCGCAGGGTTTCGCGTTCGAGCGGCTCCTTGAGGCGCACATCAGGGCGGCCAGCGACGGAAATTCCTACACCGACGATACGGAGATTTGGGGACGATACTGCGGCGACGTGTACGCGTGCCCGGGATCCCGCGAAAACCGAAAGATTACCTATCCGGGAGATTTATGACGATCAGAACGGGTCTTGGTTACGACCTGCACAGGCTCGTCGAGGGGCGTCCGCTGATGCTCGGGGGGATCGCGATCCCTTCGGACAAGGGAGAGGACGGGCATTCCGACGGGGACGCGCTTCTTCACGCGATTACCGACGCCGTGCTCGGCGCTTCGGCCACGGGCGACATCGGCGAATTCTTTCCGCCGTCTGACCCTCAATGGAAGGGCGCCGACTCACGAACCCTTCTTGCCGCGGCATGGGACGCCGTGCGCGCTAAAGGCTGGCGGATCGAGAACATCGACTGCGTCATCGCCCTGCAGACCCCGAAATTCCTTCCATGGCGTACGCAGGTACGCGAATCAATCGCGAGAACGCTCGGTATCGACGCGGAAAGGGTCTTCGTCAAGGCAAAGACGGGAGAGGGACTCGGATCGGTCGGCACGGGCGAGGCCGTCGAGGTCTGGGCCACCTGCCTCCTTCTCCGCGATTAATCGTTTAACATCACCTTATTTTTGCGGCAACTCAAGAATTAACTCAACCTCTCCGCGCGAGAGGTGCAGGGCGCGGGCGATCTCGTCGACCTTCCACCCCTGATGCGCGAGTTTAACGACGTTTTCCCTGATGCCGATGGGCGGCGCGCCTTTCGTCTTCTTGGCGGGACCTTCCTCCTTGAGGAGGTCTCCGAGCAGTTTGAGCTGGTCCTGGGACTGCTTGGAGATTTCGTCCAGCCTGGTCTCGGTGCGCGCAAGCCATTCGCGGGCCGTCTGCATCTTGGCGGTGCGTTTTTCGACGTCCTCGAGAATCGTATCGAGGCTTGAGAGCCGCTCGACCACGAGATCGGTCTTTTCCTTCTGGCCGAGAAGCGCGTCTATGTCATGCCGCATGCCCTCAAGCTCGGCGGGCATTCCCGACAATTCCGCGCGAAGCCCCGCGAGCGTCGACTCGACGCCCTTAAGGCCCTCGAAGGCGCGATCCACGCCCTCGACGGTTTGGTCCAGCACGGGAACCTTTTTGTCCAGTCGCTCGAACCGGCCCGACGCCTCGGTGAGGGTTTCCTCGAACCGGCGAATCTGAACCTGGTATTGCTGAATCTCGTCGTTGGTGCCGGTAAGCTCGGCGATCTTCTTGTCCATCGAGTCGGATAGACCCAGGAGCTTGGCGAAATCGGCCTCGAGGATATCGATGCGCTTTTTCTCCGTCATGAAGCGAGTGACCTTCTGGGTCGTCTCCTCCTCGAGTTTGCGTATCTTCTGATACTGCTGCTCGAGGTTGCCCATGGCGTCGCGATACACGTCGAGCCGGCCGAGCTCGCCCTTGAGGCTTTCGATGCCGGACTCGAGCGCGACCTTAAGCTCGTCGGCGCGATCGAATACCTTGGTCTGCGCGACGAAGGCTTTTTGCTTTCGGTCGATTTCCTCGACGGTTTGGCCAAGGGAGGCCGCGTCCGACTGTATTTTCTGGAAGGCCTTTTCGCGGGTCGACTCGATGCCGTCCCGAACCTCCTGCACCATCGCCTTGAGCGCCTTGACCGTCTGCTCGGTTTCCGCTGCGGACTCGCGCGCGCGGCGGTCAGCTTCGGCTGAAAGCCCCGATGCCGCGGCGGAGAAGTCCGAAAGCGCCTGCGCGGCCTCTTTTCGGAGTCCGTCGACGCTCTCCTTGAGCGCTTTCCGCTCGTCGGCGGTTTTCGCCACGAAGTCGCGGTAGTTGGCCTGCCAGGCGGACTCGAGGGCGGCGCACGACTCTTTCGACGCGGCCTCTATCTTGGCGGCGCGGTCCTTGAGCATCGCTTCCGCGTCGGCGAGCTGCTGCTCGCGCTTGGTCTGCCAGGCGGCGAAGTCGTTCTTGATGCCGGCGAGGATCGCCTCGCTCTCCGAGCGCGAGTTATCGATCGCGGCGACGTATTCCTTGGTGCGTGTCTCGACCTCGCGCTGCTGCTTGCGCAGGGTTTCCTGCACGGATAGCGCGTGAGCGTCGAGCTCGTTCTTGACGTGAAGGGCCGCGGTATCCTTCGCCTGGGCGAATTCCGCGCGCGACTGCTCGATGAAGGCGAGGATCGACTGGTCGCTCGCCGTGATCCGCGCGCGAAGCTCGGTCTCCACGCCGGCGACCTGCTCCTCGAGCTTCGCCGTCTGCGCGCGATAGCGCTCCGCGATCTCCGAGAGCCGTTCCTTGAGTTCCGCGGCGTACGAAGCCTCGAGGTCCTTGCGCGAGCCCTCGCTCTCCGCGGAAAGAGAGGAAAGCCGCTCGTCGACGTTGACCTTCCACCCGTCGAGCGCGGCGGTGATAGCGTCGCTCCGCTTGGCGAGGTCGGCGAAAAAGTCGTCCTCGAACATCTTGAGCTTGCTGGAAACGTTGTCGTAGGCGCGGGACTTGAGCTCGTTGAGGCCGGATTCCAGGGTATCCATGCGGCCCTGAAGCGCGGACGCCGAGTCCAGGAGTCCCTTCTCGAAGGCTCCCTGGCGGCTTTGCTGGTCCTGCGCGAACAGGCTGAAGTCGTCGGTGACGCGCTGCTCGGCCTTCTGCATCGCGAGCCTGAGCTGTCCCTCGAGGCGCGCGGTATCCTCGGTAATCCCCTCGAAGCGCGCAAGCCGCGCGTCGACGTCGGCGGAACACGCGTCAAGGCTCGACCTGAAATCGGACTCGAACCGGTCGAGCTCGGCCCGCAACTCGCGGGTCTTTGCGTCGCCTAAGTTCTCGGCGTCCTTAAGGCGGTCGGAAAGGGAGGCGACCGACGCGCTAAACTCGTCGGAAAGGCGGGACATCTCGGCGCGCGTGGACTCAAGGTACTCCTCGGCCTCGCGCTGCCAGTCCGCCTTGAATCCCTTTGCGAGCTGCTGCGTTTCCTGCAGTTTATCCTTGGTCTGCTCGTGGAGAGCGGTCGTTTTCTCGTCGATCTGGTCTTTATATTTCTGAAGCCGCTCGAGGGCCTGCTCCTTCAGCTTGGCGAACGAGGCGTCCTCGAGCTGATCGGCGCGGCGCGCGGCTTCCGTATAGGCGCGTTGGTAGACTTCCTTGAGTTTATCCGCCGCGGCTGCGGCCATCTCGGTCCCGCTCCGGTGAGCGGCCTCGACCTTGCGATCAAGGTCCGCGATCGTCGCGGATATCCGCTCGAGGGTATCGGACTGAATCGACTCGAGCGACGCGCGATTCTCCGCTGAGAAATTTTCCTTCATTGCCGGAATCGAGGCGACGATCTCCGCGAGCTGCTTTTGGGACGCGGCGAGTTTCTTGCCTAGCGTGTCGGCGAAGTCGGATTCGTCCGTTATGCGCGACAGGTTCGTCTCGGCGAGCGCGGTCATCTCCATCAATTGCCTAACCGTCGCGTCGTAGGACGAGATCTTCTTGCCGAAGTCCTCGACCTCCCTCGTCCGCAGCATTAGGGTTTCCTCTTTCTTCGCGAGGTCGTCCCGAATCGACTCGAGCCGTTTGACGGCGGCGACGGCCTTGGTCTGCTCGACGGTCAGCGCTATGGCCGACTCTTCGAGTTTCGATGTCCGCTCCTTAACGAAAGCGTCGAGGTCGTCCTTCAGTTTGTCGCCGAATTTCTTTACTTTCTCGAGCGTTCGGCCGTTCTTGTCGAGCTGCCTGAACACCAGGATGAGAATTACGCATATTGAGAGGGTTATTATGTTTCCGGGAGTGAACATGACCAAGCCTACCCTTTTATAACAGTGTATTTAATGGGTTATTTTAGCACAATCTGGGTCAATTGGCGATAGGAGGAAAAGGAAATGTCGGCACCCGGAACGGTCCGTCCGAACAGGGCGGAAACGGGACCGACTATGCACGCGGTCTTCATTCCGACGGCCTTGGCGCCCGCGACGTCCGAGCTTGGGCTGTTCCCCACGTAGAGGATTCGGGAAGGAGGTATACCCAGGGCATTGGCGAGCGCGAGGAACGGTACGGGAGAGGGTTTGAGGGCGCCGGTTTCCTCCGATCCGATGACCGCGTCGCACA
>DAOPXQ010000190.1:0-4881 GCA_035352395.1 Treponemataceae bacterium
CCGAAAAAACCGTTCACGATGCTTGACGATATCCGATCGGCCGAATCCCGTATCTCGAGGCATTGCGCGCTGTTCATGCCGACGACGGCGCCGGTTAGCAGGTCGATATTGGTATTGCATCCCCCGATCGTGTGGTCAAAGTCGTCCGTGTCGACGGCGATCGTGATGCTGACGGGCTCGGAATGATCGTAGCTCACCGAAGTGGTGCCGCCGGAATCGCTCTTTGGATAATGGGCTTGAACCGTGCCATGCACGTGTATCGTCTCCGTGTATGTCCGCGAATAACTCATAGGTCATCTCCGGAAACAGTGCGCCATTGGGCCGCGGCGAAAAGTCGCTCCATCTCTTTTTTCGTCCGCTCGTCATCGTCGGAGGAAGACACGATTTTCATGAACTCCGATTCCACCGGCGCCGCGGTATCCGCGGTTTTGTCCCGCCAGGTCAGGGTCGCCGCATTCTTCTCCGCCTCCGCCTCGATCGCGGTTTTAGCCTTGGCCCATGCCTCGGGCAGTTCGGGCAGCACGGTAAAGACCATGCCGCGATCGCACGCGAGGCTGTCATACTCGCCGAGGATGACGGGTATGCAAAGGGTCTCCTTGGTCGTGCGGGCATCGGCTATCACGATATCCCCAAGTTGCCTCGTAAGGCGCTCGTTGGCGAGAAGGTTGGTCGAGATAAACTGAATGCTCTTTTTCGCGCTTGACTTCATCTTCGAGGCCGCAAGGCTTTGCGCCTGCGGGACGATCTCCGATTGATACGTCAGGAACGAGCATGAGTTGTTCTTGGGACGGGAGAATATGTCCGTGTCCCGGTTCTGCGCGAGCTTAACCGCCGCTTTATCCAACTCCGAGATACGCTGCGCCAGCGACTTGTCCAGGCTTCTAAACAGCGTGGTATAGCGCGATGTGATCATCTGGAAATCGTTCTGCATCTGCTTTTTTACGCTCTGGAGCGCCTTGCCGAGCTGATCGAGGACCATGAGCTTGCTGGAGACGTCGCTGTTTAGCTTCGCTGATTTTTGGCTGATCTGCGACTTAACCAGAAAGTAGAATCCCCTGTCGACGTTATCGCATATTTTGGTCGCGCTCTCCCTTTCGGTCGCGATTACCGCCGCCTCCATCGCGACGACGGCCGTTTGCACGCCGCCGACATGGTGCGAGACGCTCTTAACCTGATCAGCCATCGGAGACGTGTCTACCGTAAAAGTGAAATTTGCCATCTTGTATCTCCGTTATTCCCTGGCCGCGCCGGTTGTCGCGGCCTCGCCATCGATGAGGGAACTGGCAGCCTCGTCAATTTCCCGCAGAGAGCGCATGGCTTCCTGCAATGGGTTTATCGCGAGATTCTCGAAGGCGGACTCGTCCATCGAGGGTTCCGGCGGGAGTTTCGCGTAGGCCGCGAACTGCGTGCCAGCGGCGAGCAGGCGCTTCCTCCGGACATCAAGCTCGTGCGCCATATCCTGCGAAAGCGCGGCCTTTTTTGCTTCCTCGTCCCTGAGCGACGCTTCGTAGAATTCAATATGGCCGAACTCCGTTGCCCTCCGGTCGATGTCTTCCTTAAGCCTTTCCATAAACGCGAGGAAATCGTCTTGCTGCTGCCTGAACTGGTTCGCCTGGAGCTCGAACGCGGCGACTACGTCCGCCGAGTTTGAGCTCGTTTTGACGGTCGCGTTCTCTAGGGTTTTTTCACCTTCCATCTGCTGTTGAGTGTCCTGCAGCGCCTTGAACGTGTTGAACGCGGCCATATACTCGGCAAGCGCGTCGCGCATTCGATTGATCAGCTCGTTAGCCTCGGCGCGATTGCGGCCGTAAAAATCCTCGGTGTCGCGATGCCACTGATTAAGGTAATCGATCTTCTGATCCTTAATGTGGTTGTAGATCTTGAGTCGCTCGATTCTCGTTTCCGCCATGAGATTCTGGATGATCGGCGCGATGATCTCTTCCTGGATCTGATGGACGCCGAACGGCATTGAGGTGCGGGATCCGTCCTCGGCGATCCAGTTCGCGGAGAACAGATCGTAGCGTACGCGGGAGCTTGGCTTGAGGTCGAAGGGCTTGTAGTTGTCGGCGTCTTGCTGATAGTCGAATTTAAGGTCGCGGATTCGCGATATTTCCTCCGCCTCAAGGACGGGGGAATAATGGTTGAACGAGGATTTCAGCACGTCGGAGAAAATCGCGTTTGACGAGTCTATGAGTCGGTTTGACGAGGTTTGCTTTGACGAAACGAGGTATTGCGTCGCCTGCCCGACATTCAGCATTAGCTGCCTGAAGAACGCGGCGTATTCGCCCGAACGTCCGCCGTTCATGTTTTTCATCGCGTTAAGGTCGTTGAACGTTTGAATGTTCTTATCGCAGGCATGCGTATCGAAAACATTGATGATCGCCGAGTCCGCCGGCGTTGACGTTGAGAACGTTTCAAGAAACCGGGCCTCTTCGGAATTGGGAGGGATTATCGGCATCGCCACGGTGAGCTTATCGACGTCCTGGAGTAGGTAGGCCATGTTGCGTACCTGGCGGTCGATGTTGCCGGTATAGTCGTACAGCGACACGTTCTGGATGGAGGTGGAATAATCCGCCGTGTTGACCGATTCGATGTCGGATTCCGATTCCACGAGAGGAATCGTCTCCGTCATCGTTTGAACGGCCTTGATCGACTCGGAAAGCTCGCCGGGAGACCGAACGGTCGAGAGGGTGAAGGATCGTTCGCCGACCGTGCCGGTATGGTCGATCAGGATGCTCTTTCCCTCGAAGGGGATTCCCGTCGCGACCGGAACGTAGGCGACTCCAAGCTTCGAGACGGTATAGTCCCTGCGTATGTTCGCGTGAAGCTCGCGAAAAGTCGCGATCTGATCGCGTTTTGCGGCGATATCTTTTTTAGTCTTCAGAAAACCGATGAGAAACCGTATCCCCGCGAACGCGATGGCCGCGATCCCAATTACCCAGAAAATGAATATGAGGACGACGCCCGCGGCCCCGATCGCCGAGTTAACGATAATCGCTTTTTTTGATTTTTTCTCGAACGTTAATTCGTCCGCTTCCGCCGCGGCGATCTTCTGCTCGAGATCCGTTTCCTCTTCGACGATTTTCTTCGCCGCCTTACGGAAATACTCGTAAAGTATCCTTGCCTTGTCCTGCGCTAGGCCAGTCGAATCCGCGTAAATTCTTCCGCTCATGATGATGCTCCTTGTTCGCTTTTTTAGTTACTGAGATTTTTTCGTTCGGAAAGGTCATTGGCCAGTCGCCGCGCCATGATGACGATGTCGTTTATGCTTGATTGCCATTTCGCGTCGTCGCTTGATTCCCTCATGCGTTCGCAAATCCCGATGGCCGACTCTGAAATGCGCGCCTCGAGGTCATGCGCCGATTGTGACGCCACGGGGGAAGCATAGCGATATGCCTCGATGCCCTTACTGAGGGCATTCGCTATTTCGGCGAATCGCGGCTCGGCGCGCATCATGCGATACAGTTTATCCGTTTCGCTTTTTGATCGCTGCAGTTCGGCGAGTACGTTCCTTTCTCTGTCTTGCACCGATGAAACGTGAGCGCCGGCGAAATACCCCGAAGATATCTGCAGGAGGAGCAAGAAGAGGACGACTCCCTCGCCAACGAGCAGAATCGTAAAGGGCAACGCTAGGGCGGCTCCCGCAAAAACGAGGGAGAGCGACGTTAGATGAAAAAGAACCTGCGAAAACAACGAGATTCCGAGGCCGGGTATTCGTTGATCGAAGGTATGCGATGGGCTAAAGACGAGCGGCAGATCGCAAAAAAGCACGATGTAGTTGAGATAGAGGACCGCGATCGTAAGCTTTTGCGCCGCCGTCATGGCGTCCGTGATCCCGGCTAGGGATCGGTACCCAAACCAAACGAGAACCAAACCAAAGGCGAACGTTACGGTGTATAAAACACGCGCAATTCTATGGGACATTGTTATCCTTCCTTTTTTTAGCTATTAACCTTATTTCCGCAATTCGGGCAAAATTTCACGTTGAAGTCGACTATGCATCCGCATCTGCCGCATGCGTTTCCGGACGCTCCCTGAGACCCGGCGGGTGTTAAAGCAGAACCGCACATCACGCAGCGGGCGCTCTTCTCCGGATTGTCCGCGCCGCAGGCGGGGCAGGGATTATACGCGTCGCCGCAATGGGGGCAAAACTTACTGGTAGATGGATACTTCTTCGCGCAGTTCGAGCAAAACACTTCTTTGGGCTTGGACGCCTGAGGTTGACCCTGGAGGTTTTGATTGCCGGGTTGCTGCATCATCATTTGGCCCATCGCGCCCGATCCCGCAAGGCCGCCCGTCATCATTACCGCGCCCATTATGCCCATGTCCCCGCCGCCGGTTAGGGCATTGCGCGCCACGTCGAAGGACTGTCCCTGCTGCCAGGTATATCCGGCGATATTCTGCGCGCTTCGTTGGGTCATCGCTTCCAGTATCTTCTGCCCGTCCGGGGTGTCCTTATCGATGTCGATGTCGGTGATGAAGAATCCCGCGAGATCGAAACCCCAATCCTCCCAAAATTCCGCCATGGGCTGCTTGATGTAGTTCGACAGGGGATCGAGCTGGGCGGATACGCCGTTTACGCCGATTCGGTTGGCGTTCATGAAAGAGAGGATGATGGTTTTCGTCTTCGACGTGAGCGCTCCGTAGAAATGGTCCGTAAGATCGTTCGCCGTAAAGGAGGTGAGCGTTCCGACGAGCTTAACCAAAAACCTTTCCGCGTCGGCAACCTTCAGCCCGTATCGGCCGGCCGCGGTAAGGGGGATCATGCTCTGGTAGTCGGGATCGAGAATCCGCATTGAGGACACTCGCCAATCGATGTTGAGCGGGGATACCTTGTTGACGAACCAGACCTCCGCGGTAAATGGGTTCTTTCCGCCGAAC
>DAOPXQ010000191.1:0-4846 GCA_035352395.1 Treponemataceae bacterium
GATGGGGGGAGTTGCCTTCCAGTCGCAAACCTCCTGTTTGCTCCTTTCAGGCCGCCTTCGGCGCTAATCGGCCTTCCTGGCCGCTTACGCGCCTTCGGTTCAACTCCCCCGACCAAAACAAAAAAGCCACCCGACTGGGTGGCCTTTTTGTTTTGCTGGAGATGGGGGGAGTTGAACCCCCGTCCTGAGGTGAGATACAGGGGCGTCTACAGGTTTAGCGGCGCGAGGTGGTTGTCGGGACCCGGTGGCAGCGCCGCAAGCGTCGGTTCCGTATCCTGGTTAATGTCCCGGACGCCGTTCAGGCCCAGCGTCAAGCAAGCTCCGGTTGGCGTCGGAAGGTCCGGATGCTTCGGAGCAGCATCATCCGGTTTCCGCGTTCTCTACTGCTTACGCAGCGAGAGCGTAACTGTCAGTGTTATTGGCAGTTATAAGTTTTGCCCGATCAGAGGACGGGCGACCTCACCTGCAGCCCAAGCGTCGACCACCACAGTCGAAACCGGTGCACCCCCGAGATTCTGAAAGATCTCGCGATGAATCAGTACAACGTGAAAATACGCGTTTACGGCGCACATGTCAAGGATGATCGAACTTACCTCGGTAAAAACCATGAAAACGTTGCATTTGCAACGCACACTTTTCCCGCGCGCCATTATGCTAAAAGCATCGCAAGATCGCGGAGGAATAGGATGAGCATAGCGCTGGTTCGGGAATTGAACGGAGAGCATCGAGTACTCCTTAAAACATTGGGAACGATAGCGGAGGACGGGAAGCTGAGCGCGGAAACGCGGGACCTGCTTGGCAAGACGAAGACGGCGCTCCTCGCGCATATTAGTAAGGAAGAGCGCGATTTCTATCCCGCGCTGAAGAAGCTTGCCGTAACGACGCCAGGCATCGAGCCGAAGCTCGCGCAGATGAACCGCGAGATGGAGAGCCTCGCGGCCGCGGCCCTGCGCTTCCTTGACGAATACTCGACTGGAGGGGACCCGGAACGGTTCCCGTCGGATTTTTCGGACTTCCGGCGCGCGCTTTCGGAGCGCATACAGCGCGAGGAATTCACGCTGTACGCGTACTTCCTGAAAAGGGCTTAAGTCCGGCCCGTAAAGTTATCCATCGCGCGGCTGATGCCGAAGAAACCGGCGACCGCGTCCATGACCCCGACGGGGAGTAGCCTAAGGAAGAACACGGAGAACACGAAGCGCGGCAGGATAAGCCGCTTTCGCCTGTGGGCGATGGCGCCGACTACGCGGCGCGCGACGTACTTGGGCTTTAAGATTGGGAGCAAGAGAGGGAAGCGCGTGCGAACGCCGTGGAACATCCCGGTATCGATGAAGAACGGGCAGACGACAGTCGTCGCGATTTTTTTCCGCATGCGGCCAATCTCCATCCGGACAGCCTCGTGAAACCCGAAGACCGCGAACTTGCTCGCGGAATAGTCCGCGAGGCCGGTGACGCCGATGATCCCCGCTGCGGAGGCGACGGTGACGATGTGCCCTTCGTTCCGCTCGAGCATTCCCGGGAGAAAGGCCTTTACCGTCCAGAAGTTAGAAAGGACGTTGACGTCCATGGTCTTCTCGATTTTGGCGTCGTCGGTCTCGAGGAGGGTTTTCCCCGAGACGATGCCGGCGTTATTGACGAGTATCGATACCGGGCCGACGTCCGAGGCGACCTCTTTCGCATGTCGATACACGGCCGCGCGGTCGGAGACGTCGCAGGCCATGCCGACGACCGTGAGCCCGCGCGAGCGGGCTTCTTCCTCAGCGGCGCGAAGGGCCTCCGCGTTGAGGTCCCACAGCACCACGTTCGCGCCGCGCTCGGCGAGCGAAAACCCGATCAGTTTTCCGATTCCGCTGGCGCCGCCGGTGACGAGCGCCGTTTTTCCAATAAAGTTTTTCATATGCATCAGCATACCATGGTTTTCAGCGCAGCGAGAAAACGCACGTTGATAAATTTCTACCCAGCACCCGTGCGCAAAAGCAAACCTGTCGGTTTTCTTTTGCGCCAGGGATTGTAGGGGCCCGGCCGAAGGCCGGGGTCGTACGTTCGTGGCGCCTTTGCGACGCGAACGCACGACCGTCAGCCCCGAAAAGCCCGGTTGAGAATGGTGGGCGAGCGCGAACGCGCTCGGCCACCGTTCTCAAGGCGCCCATCCCCTACTCCCCCTTAAGACGATAAGAAATCTCGCCGATAGGTATCCAAAGGGACGGAGGATTTTATGCGCAACACACATCATGCAGGTTCCGCGACGCGCAAGGCGTTCGCGATCGCGATTGTACTTACGGGGATTTTTATCGCGGCGCCGCTTGCGGCCGAAAGCGAGATCGTTAAGCTGGAGGCGATGGCTTCCTGGTACGGCGAGGAATTTAACGGGAGGCCGACGTCATCGGGCGAGATTTTCGACATGAACGCGATGACCGCGGCACACAAGACTCTGCCCTTCGGCACCATGCTTGAGCTGACGAATCTCTCGAACGGGAAGAAGGCGCTGGTTCGGGTCAATGACCGGGGACCCTTCGTCGAGAGTCGCGACATCGACGTCTCTAAGGCGGCCGCGCAGGCGCTCGGGATGATCGGGACCGGGACGACCAAGGTTTCCATCAGGCGGATCGACGCCCTCGACGCTGCGGCCATTCAAGCGACGCAAAGCCCGGCGGACTCGCCGGCAACAAGCCCCACACCCGCGGCTGACGTTGCCCCCGCGACGAACCCTGCCCCCGCGACGAGTCCAGCTCCCGCGACCGTGGCGGCGCCCGTGCTCGGCGACAAATCCACGGGGGTGACCTGGAGGATTCAGCTCGGTTCGTTCTCGCGCGAGGAAAACGCGATGCGGCTCGTGGTCAAACTCCGTAAAGACGGGTTCAACCCGGCGTTCGAGAAGGCTTCGGGCGTTACGCGCGTCGTGCTGACGTCGATCGATGCCGCCTCTCTCGCGACGGTAAAGGATCGACTCTCCCACGCGGGCTATGCCGAGTACGTGATCCGGCAGGAAAGCTGGTAGCATCAGGCGCGATGGCGGTTTTTGCCCTCGCGCTTTTTTTTATCGCCATTGACAATCATACCGTTCTGCTCCATTCTGTCACAATGAATATTACCACTACCTCCCTGCTCGCGGGAATTTCCTGCCTTATCCTTCTCACGTCCTGCGCGAACTCGACGGCCGAAAGTAAGCGTTTCCCGAATGGCTTCGCCGAGATCGGCATCACCGATGCGCAGGTTGACGAGAAGATCAACGCGACCGTGAAGCGGTTTTTCCATGGATCGGCAAGCGAACGGCTCTACTACGAATCGGGCGACGACATGGCGTACATGCTCGACGTCGGCAATAAGGACGTGCGGAGCGAGGGGATGTCGTACGGGATGATGTTTACCGTCCAGCTCGACATGAAGCCTGAGTTTGATAGGCTCTGGAAGTTCGCGCACGAGAAGATGCTCAATAAATCCGGCGACTACGAGGGCTACTTCGCCTGGCACGTTACCCCCGAGGGTAAGGTGATCGACGCGAACCCCGCGTCCGACGGCGAGCAGTATTTCGCCGCTGCCCTGTTCATGGCATCAAGCCGCTGGGGCGATGGGGAGGGAATCCTTAACTACCGGGCCGAGGCCAACAAGATCCTTGACCACATGCTGCGTCACCGCGAGCTTATTAACGCGGCCGCCGACTCTCGCGTCACGGACATGATCGACCCAAAGACCAATCAGGTCGTGTTCGTCCCGGAGGGACTATCGGCCGGCTTTACCGACCCATCCTATCACATTCCCCATTTCTACGAGCTTTTCGCCCAATGGGCGGACAAGGACCAGGATCGTTGGGCGGCGATCGCCGCGGAAAGTCGGAACCTGTTCCGCAAAGCCTGCAACGCGAACACGGGGCTCGCGGCCGACTACGCGGGGTTTGACGGCACGCCGGTTCAGCAAGGCAGCCACTACCGCTTTGAATACGACGCGTGGCGCGTCGCGATGAATATCGCGCTCGACTCCCTCTGGTGGAACAAGGATGCCTGGCAGCGCGATACCTGGGCGAAGACCTACCTTGGGTTCTTCAAGAAGCAGGGAATGGGCGTGTATAAGTCGCTGTACGACATTGACGGGAACCACGCGTCCGGCAGCCATTCGACTGGCCTCGTCGCGATGAACGCGGTGGCCTCCCTGATCGGGAGCAAGGAAGACCGCAAGGCATACCTGAAGGAATTCTGGACTACGCCGATTCCGTCCGGCACCTGGCGATACTACGACGGCTGTCTCTACCTCTTTGGGATGATGCAGGTGTCCGGTCGCTTCCGCCCTATCGGCGAGACGCGGCGCTAAACCTATTCACTCCTTTCCATTTATGGTATTGTGAAGCCCACATGAAATTTACCGAATTTACCCTCGACAGTGGCCTCCAGGAAGGCCTTGCCGAAGCAGGCTACATTACCTGCATGCCTGTCCAGGAACAGGTACTCCAGAACGGCCTCGAAGGGGCCGACCTTTACGTCCAGTCCCAGACGGGGACCGGAAAGACCGCCGCATATCTCGTTACCATCCTCCAGCGGCTCGCGACCGACCCTACCCTCTCCGGCAAGAAAGCGCTCGTCATGGTTCCAACCCGCGAACTCGCGGTTCAGGTTGAGGAAGAGGCCAGAATCCTCGGTTCCTGCATGAAACTCAAGTCGGCGAGCTTTTACGGCGGCGTCGGCTACGGCGGGCAGATCGATCTCCTCAAGAAGGGAGTCGACGTCATCATCGGAACCCCCGGTCGAGTCATCGATCTCCAGGAATCCCGGCAGATGGACCTTTCCCAGGTCGCCTTCCTCGTCATCGACGAGGCGGACCGCATGTTCGACATGGGCTTCTACCCCGACCTCCGCAC
>DAOPXQ010000192.1:0-3389 GCA_035352395.1 Treponemataceae bacterium
GCGCGAGCAGTATCGCGCGAACGTCGGCGCCCGTCATGCGGATGCCGAGTCCCGCGTCAAGCACAATCCCCGATTCCTCGCATACCGGCGACAGCGACCCATCCTCCTGGACAAGCCCCAATTCAAGCGAGAGCGCGACGAGATCCAGAATCGCCGAACCGCATAGGCCAACAGGCTTTAGGTCTGGTTGCGCGCGCGAGTTTTGCCCCGCGCGCGAATCTTGCTCCACGCCGGCGACAAGCCGCCAGGCGAATTTGTTTCCTTCGAGAAAGACCGAGGATATGGCGCCGGGAACGCAGCCTGAGCCGCACGAAACCTCGCCGCCCTCGAACGCGGGGCCAGCGGCCGCGGACGCGCAAAGAACCTTACCGCCACTGGATAAGGCCATCTCCGCGTTCGTGCCCAAATCGACGAAAAGCTCGACCCCCGCCGAACCGCCAAAATCGAGCGACGCGAGACCCGCGACGATATCGCCGCCGACGAAGGCCGACACCGCCGGGGAGAACGAGACGGTCGCGGTGGAGTCAACACAGCCTGCGCAATCGGCGAAACCGGTAAAAACCGCGCTTAGGGGAAGATCGGGGAACGATATCGCGGCGGGAGTAAACGGTGAACGCGCGAGACCTTCGCAGGGAAGCCCGAGGAGCAGGTGCATCATCGTCGTGTTTCCCGCGACCGATGCCTTTACCACGTCGCGCGGCGCTACGCCCGAGGCGGCGCAAAGCCGCGAGGCGCTCGCGCCCAATGCGGACGCGATGGAATCGCGAATCCGCGCGCCATGGCCCGAGCAGGCGTTTTTTATCCGCGCGATCACGTCCGCGCCGTATCGTTTTTGCGGGTTCAGGAAAGAGTCGACCGCGACGGTCTCGCCATCGGAAAGGCGCACGAGCGCGAGCGCGACGGTGGTCGTGCCGATATCGGCCGCTATGCCGTACCCGGCCGCGCTCAACGCGCGTCCCCGTCCCAGGACTCCTCGCCCGGGGAATCGTCTCTCCACATCCACGCACCGATCTTCACGGCGACCATCACGGCGACCGCGCAGAGCAGTACGGGCATCACCATCAAGCCGCCCGTGGAGAGCGCGAGGTTAAAGAGGGCATGAGCGGCGATCGCCCCGATGATCGGCACCAGCAAGGATATTTTTTTCCCGCCGAAGGAACCAATGAGCGCGGCCGACGCGATGACGGTGGCGGACCCGTGCAGGGGAACGGAAAGCGCGGTGCGAAGGATTAGTAGGGATGGGGAAGCGAGAACGTACGAAACGTTCTCGAAGGCGGCGAACGAAAGCCCGACGATGACCGCGAGCGCGACGAGGGGACGGCGCGACGACCGATCGCGAACGGCGCGGGAGGCGGCCCAAACGAAAAGCAACTTCGCGCATTCCTCGGAGGCCGCGACGGCGAATTCCGCGAAGCCGCCCGAAAGAACCGCATGGGCGGCGAAGGCCGCGGCGACCCCGAGAACGACGGCGCCCGCGCCGCCTAATACGCCGGCAAGTGCCGCGCGAGCGGACAGGACGCCAAGGCGCGCGAACGCGATAAGGCATGCGCACAGGGGAACGAAACATGCGACGACGAGCGGTATCATCATGCGCTAAAGCATATAGTCCGATTCCTTTTCACGCAAGCGGGTTTTGGGATATAGTGGCCGCGATGAGTAACCGTCACATCGTCATCATGGGCATGAAACACACGGGCAAGAGTACCCTCGGGGACCTCCTTTCGCGCAGGACGGGACTTCCCTGCTTCGACGCGGACTCGTACATGGCGGAGCTCTCCGGCAAGACCGCGCGCGAGCTCTACGACGAGGGAGGGGCATCGCTCATGCAGCGATGGGAAACCAAGGCATGCGAGGCGCTTGCCCGCGACCGAACCAGGCGCTGCATCATCGCGACGGGAGGCGGGCTCGCGGACAACGCGGACGCGCTCGCGGTACTGAAGGAACACGCGATATGTATCTATATTGATACGCCCTTCGACGTGCTCTTCGCCCGCGTCATGGCAAGCGCCGAACGCGACGGGCGGCTTCCCCGATTCCTTCAGGGCGGCGACCCCGAAGCGCTGTTCCGGGAACTTTTTTCCCGCCGTTCGCGAACCTATGCTACAATGGCGGATATCACCATCAACGCCGGAACTAGGTCCCCGATGGACTTGGCGGAAGAGATACTGGGAAAGCTAAGCAATGAGCAAAGAACGGATTTACATCGTCGAGGATGAGCGCATCATCGCCATCGACCTTCAGCGAAGGCTCGAAAGGCTTGGTTATATCGTAAGCGGGATCGCGGCGTCGGGCGAGGAAGCGCTGGCCGGAATCCGACAAAGCAAGCCTAACATCGTGCTTATGGATATCGTCCTTCAGGGCGAGATTGACGGGATCGACGTCGCCGTGCAGATCAGGCGCGAGCTCAACATCCCGGTCATTTTCCTATCCGCGTACACTGACAGCAAGACGCTCGAGAGGGCGAAGATCGCGAGTCCCCTCGGATACATCCTTAAGCCGTTTAAGGAACGCGAGCTCGCGACGATGCTCGAGATGGCGCTTTTCAAGAGCGTCGCCGACAACCAGATCCGCGAAAAGGAAGAGCTCTTCTCCGCCATCCTCAATTCCACCACGGACGCTATCATCGTGACGGGCGAGAACAACGAGATTCGGTTCCTCAACCCCGAGGCCGAGCTGATACTGGAAACCACCGACGCGGACGCGAAACGCAGAAACGTCAGCGAGCTCTTCTCGCTCGCCGACATGGAGACGGGCGAGGCGTTCCAGATCCCGAGGCTCGCGGGCGACCTTAAGGTACTGAAGGCGAGAAACCTCAGGCTGACCAATCGCAAGCAAAACGGATTCATCGTCGAGTTCACGATAACCCGCGGCGTCGCGGAAAACACGAACGACGATAAAACCTACATCCTCTCGTTCAAGGACATCTCGCGCCTGCACGAGGTCACCGACTCGCTGAAATACCAGGCGACCCACGACACCCTTACCGGGCTCCTCAACCGAAACGAGCTCGCGCTCCGAATGAACTCCACGCTTTCCAAGCAGATGACGCAGCCCGTCCCGGTCAGCGCCATTTTTATAGACATCGACCATTTCAGGCTGATCAACGACTCGTGCGGGACGCAGGCGGGCGACCAGCTCCTCGTGGACACCGCGAATCGCATCCGCTCCGAGCTTTCGCCGAGCGACTACGCGGCGCGCTACGGCGGCGACGACTTCGTCATCGTGCATTTTTCGAAACCGGACGACGAGCGCCTCTCCGAGGCGACGACGATCGCGCAAAACCTCATCAACGTGACGAGGTCGCAGGTTTTCTCGTGGAACGGGAAAGACTTCCCCATAACGATGAGCGTCGGCATCATCCCGTTCGACAGGGGCTTCAAGACCGAGCA
>DAOPXQ010000192.1:3489-4787 GCA_035352395.1 Treponemataceae bacterium
TTCATACCGATCGCCGAGCGATACAACATCATGCCGGCCGTCGACCGCTGGGTCATCAAGAAAAGCTTCGAGGCTTACATGCGCCTGCAGATGCTCGGCAACCCGCTCGCCGACTCGATCTTCTGCGTCAATCTTTCGGGCGCGTCGCTCGCGGACGAGACGATCATCGGGTTCATCCTCGAGAGCGCGGAGGCGTGCGGCATCCCCACGAATCGGTTCTGCGTCGAGGTGACGGAGTCCAACGCGATACTCAACCTCACGTCCGCGTCGCGCTTCATCCACGTGCTCAAGGAACGCGGCTTCACGATCGCGCTCGACGACTTCGGCTCCGGTTTTTCGTCGTTCAGCTATTTGAAGAATCTTCCGGTCGACTACCTGAAGATCGACGGCTGCTTTATCCGCAACATGGACCGCGACAAGGTAGACTACAACATGGTGCAGGCGATCTCCAGCATGTGCCGGGTCCTGGGCTTAAGCACGATCGGGGAATTCGCGGAAAACGAGACGATCATCGGCCAGCTCAGGGAGATCGGCGTCGACTACGCGCAGGGCTACGGAATTTCGCGCCCCTTGCCGCTCGAGGACGAGCCGCCCAAATCCTGCGACCGCGGCGCCGACCACCTACCCGGCAACTTCACCTAAAACACTACCCGCGCGTTCGCCGCCGTACAGGCGGTATCTGCCGTGGAGAAATTGGCTAGAAGCCAATTTCTCCAAGCGATTGACCGCGCGTACCCGCGCGGTCAATCGCCCAGGCACGTCCCCACGTTTCTCGCGGTCACGAGCATTCGGTGGTCAAGCGGAACCGTCTTGATGCGGTTCGCGACGTTCTCGAGAGGGACGCCGACGATCTCGTTATCCTGCAAGGCGACCATCTTCCCATAGTCCCCTCGCGCGAGCATGTCCGCGGCGGCCGTACCGAATTGGGAGGCGAGCACGCGGTCGTACGCGACGGGCGTGCCGCCGCGCTGCAAGTATCCAAGCACGGTAACCCGCGACTCAAGGCCCGTCGCTTCCTCGATCTCGCGGGCGACGCGGTATCCTATCGAGAGCGTCATGTCGGCGCGGGCTTTCTTGAACGCCTTCCTTTCCATTTTCGCTTCCTGAACCGAAAGCGCGCCCTCGGCGACGACGACTATGGAAAAGGTCTTGCCGTTCGCGGCTCGGTCCTGCAGGTGTCTCGCGATACTGTCTATGCTGTACGGGATTTCGGGAAGGAGGACGACGTCGCCGCCGCCCGCGACGCCGGAGTAGAGGCTGAGCCATCCGGCCTTATGCCCCATAACCTCGATGACCAT
>DAOPXQ010000193.1:0-1970 GCA_035352395.1 Treponemataceae bacterium
GCGTCGTCGCGGACGATCCGTCCATGCACTCGAGCCAGGGCGAGCAGGACACGCGCTATTACGCGGACTTCGCGATGGTCCCGCTCTTCGAGCCGACGAACCAGCAGGAAGCCTACGAGATGGTAGGCGAGGCGTTCGAATTGTCGGAGCGGTTCGCCGTTCCCGTCATCATGCGCATGGTGACCCGGCTCGCGCACTCCCGCGCGGTCGTCAGCGTCGCGGAGGGCGCGCGCGCCGAGAACGCGCTCGGCAAGGGCATGCCCGCGGACTGGATGCTGCTACCGGCGCTAGCGCGCCGCAACTACGAGAAGATGATCGAGAAGCAGGGAAGCCTGTCTCTCTGGGCGAACGAGTATGGCCGGAACGCTATCGCGCTGAACCCGAAGCGACGCGATCTCGCCGTTATAACGAGCGGCCTCGGGCGCAACTACTACAACGAAAACCTCGCGGATTTGGCCGCCGCCTCGGGCGACAAGGGCCTTCCCTCGGTACTTCACGTCGCGGCTATGCCGTTCCCGACGGACCTTATCCGCGCGATTTGCGAATCCGCCGAGAGCGTGCTCGTCATCGAGGAGGGCATGCCCTTCCTCGAGCGCCAGCTCCGAGGGCTCGTACCAGGTAAGGTCAAGGTGATCGGCAAGCTCTCGGGCGTCCTGCCGCGCGCGGGCGAGCTTAATCCCGATACCGTTAGGAAGGCGCTTGGCCTTCCCGCGCGGAAATCCGCCGCCGACGGCGTCAATCTCCCTTCGCTCGCCGGCCGGCCGCCGCAGCTCTGTAAGGGCTGCCCGCATCACGATTCGTATTCCTCGCTTAACCTCGCGTGCGAGATCCTCAACAAAAAAGAGGGAAAGGTTTCCACCGTCGTCACCGCGGATATCGGCTGCTACGCGCTCGGCGCGGTCGCCCCGCTCAAGGCCGTGGAGACGATCGTCTGCATGGGCGCCTCGATCGGCATGGCGCGCGGGGCCTCCGAGGCGGGCTACAAGTATACCTTCGGCGTCATCGGCGACTCCACCTTCCTCCACTCGGGCCTTACCGGTCTCGTGGACGCGGTGTCCACCAACACGCCGATGACCGTCATCATCCTCGATAACTCGATCGTCGCGATGACCGGCTGCCAGCCCACGATGCTTCCGTCCAGTCAGTTGGAGAAGGCCGTGCTCGGCATCGGCGTCGACCCGAAACACCTCCGCGTCATCGAGGCGAAGCCCGGGCTCGTCGAGGAGAACGCGCGCATCCTCGTGGAAGAGGCCGAATACCGCGGGCTCTCCGTCGTCATCATGGTGCGCGAATGCCTCGAGGCGTTCCGCCTGCGCAAGAAACAAGAGGCGATCAAGAATGCCTGACGCAAGTAAAAGCCCGGACGTCAAAGCAAAGCCCGCGCTGCCGCGCTGGAAGCTCGACTCGATCTACCCGGGGTTCGATTCCCCGGAATACGCGAGCGCGAAGGCCAGGCTCGCCTCGATCGCGCGCGAGCTTTCCGCGCACCTCGATCTCGTGACCGATGGCTCGCACCGCGATTCCGCGAGCTTCGATTCCTGGTTCCGCGCGCTCATCGACCTCAAGAACGCCTCAAGCTCTCTCGACGAGACGCTCGGCTCCTGGTGTTACGCGCAGTATTCCGCGGACACCACAGACCGTCGCGCGATGTCGGAGCTCAACGCGATAGAGGAAATTTCCGTTCCGTTTTCCGCGCTTCATGCGCGCTACCTGCAGATAATCGGCTCGCGCCCGGAGCTCGTGCGCGCTATCGCGGCTTCCGACCCGGAGATCGCGCGCTACCGCAACTCCCTCGAGGACGACCTTTTCTGGCAGACTCGCGTGTTGGCGCCGGCCGAGGAAGACCTCGTCGCCGACCTCTCGCGCTCGGGCGCTTCCGCTTGGTCGCGCCTTCAGGAGCAGATGACCTCGACGGCCGACTGCCTCTGGGACGCCGCGACCGGCGAGCGGAAGACGCTCGTCGAGCTCCG
>DAOPXQ010000193.1:2070-4773 GCA_035352395.1 Treponemataceae bacterium
GCAAGGCCTCATCTCGGCGAAGGCGCTCGACGCCCTGATCCTCACGATGGAAGAATCGCTCCCCGCCTGGAGGCAATACCTCAAGGCGAAGGCAAAACTCCTCGGCGCGGGCACAGGCGCTTGCGCGTTCAGCGATTTGTTCGCGCCCGTCGGCGCCAATGGCCGCGAATGGTCCTGGGACGAGGCGCGCCGGACCGTCACCGAAAACTTCGCGCGCTTTTCGCCTTCCATGGGCGCGTTCGCGGAGAAAGCCTTCTCGCAGGGCTGGATAGACGCGGAGCCTCGCCCCGGCAAGATCGGCGGCGCGTACTTTACGGACATGCCCGACGCGAAAGAGGGCAGGGTGCTCTGCAACTTCGACGGCTCGTTCAGCTCCGTGCTGACTGTCGCCCACGAGCTTGGGCACGCGTATCACGCCAATGTCCTTAAGGACGAGCCCGCGCTTCTGCGATCGACCCCGATGACCCTCGCCGAGACCGCGTCGATATTCGCCGAAACGGTCGTCTTCGAGGACGAGATGTCGCGCGCGGACGACGCGGCGAAGATCGGCCTACTCGAGATGCATTTGCAGGACGGCTGCCAGATCCTGGTGGACATCCTTTCGCGCTTTTATTTCGAGCGTTCGCTTTTTGAGCGGCGCAAGGCGGGCGAGCTCTCGCCCGACGAGCTTTGCGCCCTGATGGTCGACGCGCAGAAAAAAACCTACGGCGACGGGCTTGATCCCGAACGGCTCCATCCGTACATGTGGCTCGTCAAATGCCACTACTACTCGGAGTCGCTCGCGTTCTACAACTTCCCGTACGCTTTCGGCCAGCTATTCGCGCTCGCGCTGTACGCGCGCTATCGCAAGGAAGGCCCATCGTTCGCCGCGGCCTACGATCGCGTCCTCCTCGACACAGGGTCGATGGACGCCGTCGCCGTCACCGCGCGCGCCGGCTTCGATATAGAGACCCAGGACTTCTGGCGCGCCGGCGTCGGGGTATTCATGGAACAGATAAAAGAATTCCGCGCTCTCGTCGACGCGCGGACAACAGGAGCAAATAAATGACCTACGATATCATTCTCGCGGGAGTCGGCGGGCAGGGCGTCCTCTCGCTCGCCACCATCATCGCGCGCGCCGCCATGATCGACGGACTGCGCGTTCGCCAGTCCGAGGTGCACGGCATGAGCCAGCGCGGCGGCGGCGTCCAGGCGCACCTCCGCATATCGGACTCGACGATCCACTCGGACCTTATCCCCTCCGGCGCGGCCGACATGATCCTTTCCATGGAGCCGCTCGAAAGCCTTAGGTACCTGTCGTTCCTCAAACCTGACGGCATCGTCGTCACCGCGGCGGAGCCCGTCGTTAATATCGCTGACTATCCGGAACTCGCCGGCCTTCACGCGACCATTAAAAGCCTGCCCCGCTCGCGCATAGTCGACGCGGAGTCGATCGCGAAGGAAGCGGGAAACCTCAAGTCGGTCAACATGGCGCTGATCGGCGCCGCGAGCGAAGCCCTTCCCGTCAGCGAAGCCGCGCTTACGCAAAGCGTGCACGATACCTTCGCGAAGAAGGACCCGAGGCTCGTGGAAGTTAACATGAAGGCATTTAAGCTCGGCGAGGAGTCGGGCAAAGGGGCAAAGTAACATGACGTCCGGCGAAATACCGTTCAGGGATAAGAGTATCGAGACCGCGCCGCGCGCGGTGATCGAGTGGATGCAGCTCGAGGGCCTTAAAGCCCAGGTGGAGCACGCGCTCAAGACGGAGTTTTACGCAAAGCGCTATCGCGACGCGGGCATAACCTCCGGCGACTGCATCAAGACCCTCGACGACATCCGCAAGCTCCCGTTCACCTCGAAGAACGACCTTCGCGAGGCTTATCCCTTCGGCCTTCTCGCCGTACCCAAGAAAGACGTCGTCCGCGTGCACGCCTCGAGCGGCACGACGGGCACCCCGACCGTCATCTACCTTACGCAAAAGGATCTCGACACCGCGAGCGACACGATGGCCCGGAGCCTCATGGCCGCGGGCGGCACGAGCGACGACGTCGTGCAGAACATGATGACTTACGGACTCTTTACCGGCGGTCTCGGCTTCCATTACGGCGCCGAGCTCATGGGCGCGATGGTCATCCCGACGAGCGCGGGCAATACCCTGCGCCAGCTCAAGTTCATGAAGGACTTCGGCACGACGATGATCCACGCGACGCCGAGCTATCTCCTTCACCTCCATCAGGCGATCGCGGACGAGGGCTACCGGCGCGAGGACCTCAAGCTCCGCATGGCGATAACCGGCGCCGAGCCGCACTCGGAGGAGCTGCGCTGCAAGATCGAGGACAAGCTCGGCATCGAGGTGTACAACTGCTACGGCATGAGCGAGATGAACGGCCCCGGGCTCGCGTTCGAGTGCGTGTTCCGCTCGGGGATGCACGTGTGGGAAGACCGCTACATCGCGGAGATCCTCGACCCCGAAACCTTCGAGCCCGTGCCCGACGGCGAGACCGGCGAGCTCGTGCTCACCATACTCTGCCGCGACGCGATGCCGCTCATACGCTACCGAACGCGGGACCTCACGCACTTCATCACCGGCCCCTGCGCGTGCGGCCGCACCCATCGCCGGCTCGCGCGCTTCACCGGCCGCACCGACGACATGCTCATCGTCAACGGCGTCAACGTCTTCCCGAGCCAGATCGAGGAAGTCCTCCTCAAGGCGAAGGGCGTCGG
>DAOPXQ010000194.1:0-4769 GCA_035352395.1 Treponemataceae bacterium
CGAGGATACGTCGACGATCAACTTCAATACCGCGATCAGCCAGATGATGATATTCACGAACGAACTCTCGAAGTTCGACACCTTCCCGAAGTCGGTATGGGCCGAGTTCGTCAAACTGCTCGCGCCCTACGCCCCGCATCTCGGCGAGGAACTCTGGCAGAAGCTCGGGAACGAGGACACGATTACCTACGTCGCGTGGCCTTCGTACGATCCCGCGCTCTGCGCGGACAACTCATGCACGGTCGTCGTGCAGGTGAACGGCAAGATCCGCGACAAGTTCGACGCGGCCGTCGGCACGGCGAAGAGCGAGCTTGAGAAAACCGCGCTCGCGAGCGCGGGCGCCGTGAAGTTCATGGAAGGCAAGGCGCCGAAAAAGGTAATCGTCGTTCAGG
This sequence comes from Treponemataceae bacterium, assembly GCA_035352395.1. Taxonomy (GTDB): domain Bacteria; phylum Spirochaetota; class Spirochaetia; order Treponematales; family Treponemataceae; genus Teretinema. The sequence continues at coordinate 393 of DAOPXQ010000194.1, forward strand.
ACAAGCTCGTCAATATTGTTGTGTAGTCGCGAATCGCGAAATTCGCATAAGTAAAAAAAGCCCCGCGGACGTTCAGTTCGCGGGGCTTTTTATTCGCGCGTGTTATGCTGAGCTCGCGCGGTTATGCAGCGCACGTCAGATTATTTCCGCGCGGTTCATCCGTACGGATCGGGGAACTGCGAGCGCCACGGTATCGGGCTGAGCCCCTCGCGACGCTCGAATTCGAGGGCGAAGCGGGACTCGTCGCGGTAGCCGCATCGGCGCGCGATCTCGCCGACGCCGAGCAGCGTATTCTTCAAAAGGTTCGCGCCGACCGAACACCTGAGATTGCCAAGATAGGAGCGAACCCCCGAGCCGGTCGAGCGGCGAAAGAGCCAGGCGGCCACGAACGGGTTCATGCCGGCGGCGCGCGCGAGCGTCCTCGTGGTCAGCGACGGATCGGGATATCGCGCGTGGATCTCGCGGATGATCGGGTACAGCTCGCCGTCTCCATGAAGCGACGACGAGGCGGACTCGTCCTCAAACGCGAACATAGACTGCAGGAGCATCAACATCTCGAGGAAGAACGACCTTCCCCGGCACGGCCAATTCTCGTCCGGCTGGTCGGTCAACTGGCGTTCGAGGTTGTCGGCCATCCTGAGCATCCGGTTTCTGATCGAGCCGTTGACCGGCAGGTAAAAGGGATTGCCCTTCCCGCCCCGAAGGAACGGCTCGATGAGAATTCGCTCGGTTCGAAACCCGCCTGAATCCTCGCTGACGTCCATGCCCAATAGGCCGTGGTTGATAACCTGCGGGCGAAAGAACACGCTGAACCCGCTAGCGCCGGTAAGGGAAACGTCGGACACGGGGCGCGCGTAGTTCATGCATAGGGTAACCGGCGCGAAAAGCGATTTCTCGCCGCCCGGCTCGCGGATGATCACCGATCCCTCGTCGACGTACATGAGCTGGTACATATCGGGATCGCTCCCGTCGAGCAAGGACATTTCGCGCGTAAAAAAAATCTCGAAAACGGCGTTCTTGTATATTTCACGCCCGATTGTGCGCATCGATTTCATGCTCTATACTATAGACTCGTTTCGCGCGGATGTCAGCATCTTTCGCGCGTGCTCGGGAGGGTCCACCGATTGAGCGTTCAAATCCAGGCAATCGCGGCGCTTATACTTCTCGCGGCCATGGCGATTCTTTCAGGCGCGCTCGTCTCCGCGCGTCGACGCTATCGGCGGGATACGGCGCGACTTTCCGAGAGGATCGCGACGACCTCGGAAAAAGCGTCTCGGCAAATCCAAACCTTCGCGAGAATCGGCACGGTCATATCGTCGTCGTTCGATCGGGATGCGCTCCTTTCGCAGATTATCCTCGTCCTTTCCGACTATTGGCCAGGCTGCGCCGTCAGGCTACTCCTGTATCGCGGCGACGGTAGCATCGAGCGACTTGGCGATATATTGGTCGCGCCCAATGCCCGTCCCACGGTAAAGCCCTCCGACGAGAACCTCATGCGTCTCATCGCGACACCGTCGGGAGGCAAGCGAGACCCCGAATGGGATCTCTTTCTGGACGACGCGGCCTTGATGGACTACGCCTACAATTTCCCGTTCATCGAGGAGGAGCGATTCGTCGGCACGCTCGTCCTTTCGTCGCCCATCCCGCTTGAGCCGCGGGATAAACTATTCATGGGCGACGTCGCCGCGCTCGTCGCGTCGGCGCATAGGAACGTCGTGACGTCCAAGGACAGGGATCGAATCAACGACCGATTCGGAAAGAGCGTCGACCCGAAGGTTCGGGACTTTCTCCTCGGCTCGGGCGAGACGGGACGGATTCTCGAGGTAAGCGTGCTGTTTCTCGATATCAGGAATTTCACCGCGCTTTCCGAGCGGCTTGGGCCGACCGAGACGGTCAGTTTCCTCAACGGCGTGTTTACCGCCTGCGAAACCGTCGTGCGCGAAGAGGGTGGCTTTATCAACAAATTTACCGGCGACGGTTTCATGGCCGTTTTCGGCGCTCCCAAGGACAGCGCCACGCATCGAGAGGACGCCGTGCGCGCGGCGACGCGAATAGCTGGCGACTTAAGCCACGTTCCTCTCGGGATGGGAATCGCGTCCGGCCCGGCGCTCGCGGGCACCATAGGCTCGCAGGAACGCCTTGAGTACACGGTAATAGGCGACACCGTAAATACGGCGTCGCGAATCGAGGGACTCTGCAAACTGTTCGGCGCGACGATCGTCGTTTCGGGCGAAACCCTTTCGGGATGCGGGAACGTAACATACGGCGAGAGGTTTCTCGGGACCTTAAGGCTTAAGGGGAAAGCGGGCGCCATCGACGTTCATGAGATTTTTACGGAAACGGACCGTTTCCCCGATTCATATCTCGTGAGATTCAACGATGCCGTCGCGGCGCATTTCAACGGCGAGTTTCGAAACGCCGAAAGCGCGTTCGCGTGCCTCGCGGCGGAACGCACCGACGACCCAGCCGCGGCCTGGTATCTTTCGAGGGCGCGCGAACGCGCCGCCTCTGCCGTCACGGCGCCATGGGACGGGGTCGAGCAGCTTATATCGAAGTAAGTGACCAGCGGGGTTTATACCCGCGGAGTTTTATTCCCGCGGGCTTTGCTTTTACCTCACCGCGCCGCCATGAAAAAGACACTCATAGATTAGCCGCGAGTCAAGGAAGATTTCCTCGCGCCCCGAGTACCAGTTAAAATCGCCGGATACCATGCAATGATATCCATACCGGCCATTACTATGCATGGGCGGCCCCCGAAACGGCATGTCCGCCGGAACGAGGGCGAGCGCCTCCTTCAGAAAATCGCCGGAGAAACCCTCGCCGATAACCCTGCCCACGTAATTCATCGACCACACGGGCGTCTCCCCTTCCCAGAGGGCCTCTTCGCCGGCGAACCGCTCTCCGCCTAGATAGGTGTCGTAATAATAAAGATCCCCCTCGCGATACTCAAGGTCATGGGAGTTTAGGCGCGACGGCTCGGTCTCGGCCCCGTGACCGGCATACGTGCTCTTTTTCGCGCGAATCAGGAACGCGACAAGGTCGTTCTCCGTTCCCTGAGCGCGCTTGAAGGTTCCCGAAGAACAGCTTTCGTCGTCCTTAAGGAGAGAGTCGATACTCGTCGCGAAATGGCGCGACAGCAGTATGAGCTTCTCAACCTCGGGGAACGACTCTCCCGACTCCCACTTCGCCACCGACTGACGCGACACACCGATTTTTTCCGCGAGCCCTTCCTGGGACAGATTCGCTTCCTTTCTTAGGCGCGCGAGCTTTTCGCAAAAACGCATAGACAACTCTCCTTCGTCGGACCCGACGATTAGGACTTTAAACCGAACGCGTCCATGGCGCCACCAATCAAGCGCGTCATTTTACGCAACCCGCGGTTGCGCCCTAATCATCGCTTGATTTAGCGCGAGCGGATAACTCATGGCTAACTACTCTAGGATCGCTCCAGCGCCGCAATACTTTCCGCAAGGGTATAGAATCGCTGCTTCGCGCCACGATCCTCGCGATCGAGCGGCGCGCGATAGGCAAGGGCAGAAACCCCATCGCCGCCGCCCGACGCGGATTCACGCCGCGCCTTTCGATATTCGGCCGGCGTGACCCCAAGTTTTTCGGCGTATATACGATTCAGGTAACGATAGTCGGAAAAGCCGCAGGTAAGGCTCACGTCGGTTATGGGCATATCAGTCCTCTCGATCAGGTAGCGCGCCTCGTCGAACCGGAGTAGGGAAACGAATCGCTGAAAGCTCATCGAAAGATTGTCGCGGAAGAAGTGCGAAAGGTACGCAAGGGTCAGACCCTCGCGGCGGGCGATCTCCGAAAGTAGGATCCGCTCGGTGCAATGCGCCTCGACGTACTCGGTGATCCGGTTGACGCGCTCGCTTCGCGCGACGCGCGCCGAACGCTCGCGCTCGGTGAGCATTCGCCAAGGTAGGCTCGTCATGAGTAGATGAAAGACCGCGGCGACGCGCGAGACGCACGCGAATTCGAACGCGGGACCGCGCGTGAAATACGCGAGGGCAAGCTCGCGCATCGCGATCCTGAGAGCCTCAAGCGACGCGGCGCCCAGGGCCGCGCCGACATCCCGCGTGCCGAACTCGACGAATCCCATCTTCGGGAAAAAACGCTCGCACCATCGCGGCGAAACCTGGAGGGAAAGGATCTCGCAGGCGTCAGCGGCGCCCTTGATCCGCGTTCGCCCGCTCCCAAGCGCGTGGATCTCATGTACCTGATGGGGGCTGATGATAAAGAAACCCCCCGTCGCGACATCGTGGGTTTCGGCTCCCGAGGATACACGCACGCGACCCGAGATTACCTGGCAAAGCTCGAACTCCCGATGGATATGCGGGTTCCGATACGAAAGCGCGACGAGAAAAA
>DAOPXQ010000195.1:0-4758 GCA_035352395.1 Treponemataceae bacterium
GCTTCCCGAGGTGGGCTACCGTGTCGTACGCGGGAACGGTCCCGATCATGGCGGGCGATGTTTCCACCAGAAGCTTTCTGAACGCGCGAGTGTCGCCATACGAGCTTAAGTCCATAATCGCGTCGGCGCCCATGCGCTCGGCCTCGCGGACCTTTTCCATCTCGAGCCTTGGATCGCTCGAGTCGCGGGAGGTTCCGAGGTTGACGTTGATCTTCGTGGAAAGCTCGCGGCCTACGGCGCGGGCCGCGAGAGCCGCGTGTCCCCTGTTCGCGGGAATCGCCGCGCGCCCTTCGGCGACGAGCGCCATGAGCCGTTCCGTGCCGATTCCCTCGTGGCGAGCCGCCTCGGCGAGCTCCGGCGTCACGATGCCCTTTCGCGCGGCGTCCATCTGGGTCGTGTAATTTCTTTTTTCCGACATGGGTCCTCCTTGCCAATCGGCGGGCGGGAGGACGGGGGCGAAAGCGGCGCGCTTCCCCGCGATCGGGGGGCGCAAAAAAAAAGCGCATCCCCGGCCTGAGGGGATGCGCTTCATCAAACGGTTATCTGATGCGTGCTTTGCTTCCCTACGCCAGTATTAACTGACAGGTTCCAAGGGTCAGGTTATTAACCTTCTCAACCGTGAGGTTCCCCCGCAAGACGATAATAGCTATGTCTGAAGTGGGTATACCACATCGCCCCGATCGTGTAAAGGGAAGTCGTTTTTTCTTGCCATCCCATCGGCATTGCGCGATACTTTAATTTCCCGGGAGGGACCCATGGACAGTTTCGTTTTTTCCAATCCGACGAAGATCGTGTTCGGCAGGGGCGTCGAGTCTCAGGTAGGCAGCGAGACCGGTAACTACGCGAGTAGGGTCCTGCTGCATTTTAGCGGCGGTAGCGCGGTAAAATCCGGCCTTCTTGGGCGCGTGCGACAATCCCTCGAGGCGTCCGGCGTCGAGGTCGTTGAACTCGGCGGCGTTCAGCCTAATCCCAGGGTTTCGCTCGTTCGCGAGGGCATCAAGCTTTGTCGCGAGCGCGACATATCTTTTATTCTCGCCGTTGGCGGCGGCAGCGTCATCGACTCGGCGAAGGCCATCGCCGTCGGCGTGCCCTATTCGGGGGATGTCTGGGATTTTTACGATTACGCGTCGACGCCTACCGAGGCTATCGGCGTCGGGGTCGTGCTGACGATTCCCGCGGCGGGCAGCGAGTCCAGCTCGAGTTCCGTCATCTCCAACGAAAGCCTTGAGCTCAAGCGCGGCCTTACGTCGGAGCTGCTGCGCCCGTGCTTCGCGCTCATGAATCCGGAGCTTACCTGCTCCTTGTCCCCCTGGCAGACCGCGTGCGGGGCCGCGGACATCATGGCGCACGTCATGGAACGGTATTTTACCAACACGAAGAACGTCGAGCTGACCGACAACCTATGCGAGGCCGCCCTCCGGACCGTCGTCTCGAACGTCCCGAAGATCCTCGCGGACCCATCGGACTACGCTGCGCGTTCCGAGCTTATGTGGACCGGCACGATCGCCCATAACGACATCCTCGGCACCGGGCGCGAGGGCGACTGGGGTTCCCACTCCATCGAGCACGAAATCTCCGCGCTCTACGACGTCGCCCACGGCGCGGGCCTCGCCGTCGTCTTTCCCGCGTGGATGAAGCACGTGCACGGCCATGACGTCGCGCGGTTCGCCCGCTTCGCCGTTCGCGTGTTCGGCGTCGACGAGGATTTCTTCAACCCCGAGGCGATCGCGCTCGAGGGCATTCGCCGGCTTGAGTCGTTTTTCCGCATGATCGGCCTACCCGTGCGCCTTTCGGAACTCGGCGTCCCAACTGATAAGATCCAGCTGATGGCGGAGAAGTGCACGGTAAAGGGCCATGGCACCACCGGCAACTTCGTCAAACTCGACGCCGCCGCCGTCCGCAAAATCCTGGAACTGGCCTCGTAATCCAACGCCCGCTCGCGCGAGCTAAGCTGCGCGAGCCTGACCCCGCGAGCTAAGCCTCGCGAGCTAAACTCGCGCGCGGTCAATTCTCTTCTTGCGGATGGCGAGGAACGCGGGTATACTGCTCAATCGTGAAACATTTTTTCAGGCTCGGGCTGTTCGTGGTCGGCTCTTTAGCCGTCGTCTCCTTCATAATCTCATCCTCAGTAGTCTGGAATCTCCCCGGAAGCGCCTTTGTGGACGGCTCGCCCGCCCGCGGCGACTATCATTTCGCCATGTTCGTGCCCGTTAGCAGGAATGCCTTCGTCGAGGACTTAGTCGCGGGCGCGAAGCGCGCGGCGGCGCAGAGCGGCGTCGCCCTTTCCGTGCGGTCCGTCGACTCGGCCGGAACGAGTCTCCGCATGGCGAAGTACCTTGGTGCCGACGGCGCCGTCGTCTTCCCGAATTCCGACGACGCGCTGATGGGCGAGTTGCTCGGCGCGCTGCGCGCCACCGGCTTGCCTATCGTGCTCACCGACCACAACGTTCCCGCGGACCAGCCATGGCCGTTCGTCGGCACGAATAACTTCGACTTAGGCAGAAAGGCCGGCGCCGTCGCGATGGAAGGCTCGCCTAACCTGGACGCCGCGCGCGCCGAGGACATACGGCTCGCCGTCGTGTATAGCGACAAGACTCCCTGGATATACGCCGAGCGCGAGCTCGTGGAGATGGGCATAACGTCCACCCTCGGCAGCCGGCTCGCGCCCCCGATCGAGCGGCTGCGAACCGACAGAAACCCGCGCGACGCCGAGCGCGTCGTCTACGAGCTCGTCAAGGTCACGCCGCCCGTGACCGTGGTCGTGTTCACCGACGTGGACGACACCTTGGCCGGCGCGCAGGCGCTCGTCGACCTTAACCTCGTCGGGAAGATCGACGTGGTCGGCTTCGGCTCGACCGACGGGATCCGCGAGTTCATCAAGAAAGGCGTCATCCGCGCCTCTCTTTCCGTGCACCCGGAATCCATCGGGTTTCAGGCGATCCGCTCGCTCGTCGAGCTCAAGCGCACCGGCTACACCTCGCAGTCCGTGGATACGGGAATCGACGTCGTCGGCCCCGAGTCGGTGCCCTCCTGGCAATACGGGCGCTCGCGCGTACCCGAGGGGGATTCCCCCAAATGAAGGCGAGCATACGGACATCCCTTCGCGCGCAAATGCTCGCGAACATCCTCGGCGCCATTATCATTATCGCCTGTTCCTCCGCGTACATACTTTTTTCGGCTATCCGCATTCAGGACGTCGTAAACCGAAGTTTTGAGCGCCAGCGATACGTAAAGGAAATAAACGGCCTCTTGGGGGAATTCCAGCTGGCGTTTCTCGACTATATTACGACCAAGTCCTCCAACGCGCTTTCCGACATTCTGGTCCTTTCCCAGCGAATCCGCGGGATGATACCGCAGTACGATTCCGCGCCGACCGATCCGGTTAAGCTTCAGGAGATGGAACTGTTCTCCCTTGTCGACGGATACCTGAATCTCGCGGACCGGGCGGTCGACGAGAAGCGCGCCATGGACGTCGCGGGATACACCGCCCACTTCGCCGAGATGGAGGAGCTCTCCGGATTCATCATCGACGAGATCGAGATCATGTCGAGCGAGCGCTTTTCCGCGCAGCTTACCGAGTATGAGTCGTTCATAAACGCGTCGCGCAACGTTCACCTTTGGAACCTTCTCTTCATTCTGTTTATCTCGGTGTTCGCGCTGATGCTCGTTCTGCGCGCCGTCGGCAGGATCAACCGCCCGATGGTCAGCCTCTCGACGGCCGCCAAGGAGATCTCCGCGGGTAATTTCGACGTGGCCGACGTCGGCATGTCCTCCCTTCACGAGATCGATCAGGTGGTCGAGGCCTTCAACGGCATGAAGCGCGACATCCATACCTATATCGGCGAGCTCGAGTGGCAGCGAAACGTCGAGAAGGAATACCTTCGCGAGCGCGTCCGCAACATGAAGATGGAGCAGCAGATACGGCGCATGGAACTGTACACGATGCAGGCGCAGATGAACCCGCACTTCCTCTTCAACACGCTCAATACGGGCGTCCAGCTGGCCAACGTCGAGGGCGCCGAGCGAACCGCCGAGTTCATGGACCAGCTATCCCGCCTGTTTCGGCACAATCTCCGGGAGAAGAACGTCGTCGTGCCGCTTAGGCACGAGATCGAGGGGCTTGAGTCGTATTTCTATATATTGAGCGTGCGCTTTTCGCGCACGCTGGACCTCGCGCTCGACTGCCCGCCCGAGATTCTCGACAGGCATAGCGTGCCCGCGAGCCTTTTGCAGCCGCTCGTGGAGAACTGCGTCGTCCATGCCTTCACGGGAAGGGAGGGCCGAAACTCCATCCTGGTGCGCGTATTCGAGGAGCCTGGATTCCTGTGCCTCTCGGTCGCGGACAACGGGGTAGGCATCCTCCCCGAGCGCGCTGCCGAGCTTCTGCGCGAGACTCCCTCGGAGGGTTTTTCGGAAAAGGTCACGGGCCTTCAGAACGTCATCCAGCGGCTCAGGTTCTTCTTTCCGGAGGCGCGCGACGTTATCTCGATCTCCGGGCGCGACGGCGGAGGGACGGAAATCTTAATCAGGATCGAAACCGGGAAGGAACTATGTATAGCGTACTGATCGTAGACGACGAAGAGCCGGTTCTCGAGAGCTATGGGTTCATACTCGAGGGCGGAGTGGACGGTTTCCGCCTCGCGGGTTACTGCGGGATCGGCCAGCTCGTCTCAGGTCTTGAGAACGAGAGGATTTCATACGCATGGGCGCTTGCGCAGGCGAAGCAACGCGGTGACGCCAAGGGAATCAAGGCGCTTG
>DAOPXQ010000196.1:0-4757 GCA_035352395.1 Treponemataceae bacterium
GATCTCGTTTCCGCATACCGTAAAAAAGGCGAATTCCCGAACGCGCTTCGGGTCGCCCGGGACTACCTAAAAAAACACCCCGAAGAGGCGCGCCTCGACGGGATGGACGACGAGATCGCCGAGCTTGAGTCGCTCGCCTCGGGCGGCCGCGCGGACGTCGTCGCCCTGGAGCTCGCGTATCGCGACGCGGGGAAGGCGAATACCGCGGAGGGCAGGGCGGAGGGCGTAAGGCTCGCGCGCCGCTACATGGAAGACTGGGGCAAGCGCGCCGCCGCCAAGACGATCCTTCTCGAGATAACGGCGAAGGCGCCGCGTTCGCCCGATTCGCTTTCAGCCCAGGAGCGAACGACTTTCGGTTTAGCTTGGTCCCTGCTTGGAGCCCTTGCCCGCGAGGCGGGAGAGGGCAAGTCCGCGGCTTCGGCGATGCTCGCCGCGGGCACGATGTACGCCGCGGTGGACGCCGATCGCGCCGCGGAGGCGCTCTACGGCGCGGTTGATGGATTTCTGCAGACGGGCCTTCGCGCCGACGCGGAACGAACCGCCGAAACCATCGCGCGCAACTGGCCCGATTCGGTGTGGAGCCGACGCGCGGCCCATTTATTGGAGTAGAACATGACACGGAAAAAGATTGTTACCATCGCCTTCGCGCTCGCGTCGGCATGCGCGTTCGCCGTGGAGATAGACGTTCCCGACCTGGAAAGCCGCATACGGAACTCCGGCGCCGCGATCCCGCAGGCGGCTATGCCCGCGCTCGCGAAACCCGCCCCCGCGCCGCTCCCGACCCCAGTACCGGAGGCTGCCGCCCCGACCGTGGCTCCGATTGCCGCCGAGTCCGCTCCTACGCCGGCCGTAGCGGCCGCGCCCGAGGCGAGTGTGCCCGCGGAAAGCGGAACCCCGCCCGTCGTTGGGCATGTCGCCGTCGCCGCGGGCCGTCCGGGACTTATCGGCGGGAATATCTCGGTCTCGCGCGAGAGCGGTACCGAACCGGGCTCGTCGCTCGGCTTCGCCGTGGACTTTTCCCACGACTCGGTCGCGGATTTCGGTCCGTCGTCCGGCTTCTCCAATCCCGGGTATTACTCAAAAAAAACCTCGCTCTCCGCCGCGCTTTTTGGCGGACCCGACGGCTCAAGCTGGAAACTCTCCGCGGACGTATCCGAACGTACTGACGGACTGCAAGGCCAAAACGCCGAGTATTCCAGTCTGACCCGGCGCGACATGGCTTTCCTCGCGGATTCAGGCTCCATCCGCCTCGGCGACGGGCCCTTCGCCTGGTCCGCCGCCCTCTCGGGCGACGTGTTCTCCTCCGGCGCGGACAAGCCCGGAACGCTTCCCCCGACGACCGCGATTCCGGGCTATGCCGGATACTCGCTCGATCCCTCGCTTTCGATATCCTTCGCGCAAGGCGCCTTCAAGGCCCTGCTTACCGGCCGATATTCGTATAACGCCGTCGTCGAATCGCCCGAGGCGCAGGCGGGAAGGGGAACGCTGTCACTATCGTACGCGATCGGGCAGTTCCTTCTCGCGGCCGACGTGTCCGCTCACGGCGACGGGGACGATGGATTCCTCGCTCCGTTCAGCGCCGCCGTCGTGTGGGAGAACGCAGATATTCCGCTGCGTCGAGTCTCGCTCGCGGGCGGCCTTTCCGTGGATCGAGTCTCCTGTCTCGACCTCGCGGACGAGAACCCGTTCATACTCCTTTCGGGAAAGCCCGTCTGGCAGGCCGACTGGAACGGCTCCCTTTCCGCGAGGCTCGTCCCGTTCGACGCGCTCTCGCTCGATGCCGGCGCCGTGTTCCGCGCGAGCCTTCCGGGGCGCGGCATGCTCGCCGTGAGCGACGACCTCGCGCCGGGGAATCTCTACGCGGTCTCGCGCCTGGAGCGCAAAAGCCTCGTCGCATCCGCGCGCGGCAACTGGGAAGGCGAGGGGTGGAACCTTGCCGCCGAGTATGAGGGCGAATGGCTTGACCGCGCCTGGCGGGACTCGCTCCATTCCCTCACCGCGTCGGGTACCGTGCGCGACTCAAGCCCCCGGTCGATCTGGTCCGCGAGCGCCTCGTCGCGCTTCTTCCTCGACGCGTGGGATATGCCCGAGATCTCGCTGACGGGGACCTTCCGTCCCGCGAAGGCATTGGCGATCTCCCTTCTCGTAAGCGATCTCGTGCCGCTCGCGACCGGAACGCGGAGAACGCTCAAAGGCCCGTACGTTTCGTCGCTCGGCGCGGTCGCCCTGTCGGCCCGCATCGATTTCTGATATTCTCACGTTGATAGATTCGGAGGTTCCTATGTTTTCGATTTTGGTTTCCGGCGGACCCGTAATGATCCCGATCGCCCTCAGCGCGATCGCGGCGACGATCATCATAATCGAGCGTCTCATGTTCTATCGCTCCGTCAAAAAGGGAGAGCGCGACATTCTGCCGAGGATCCGCGCGAGCATCGACAAGGGGCACTATGAGGAGGCGGCCGCCATCTGCGAGACCGTCGACAGTCCCGCCGCGCGGCTGATGAAGACGGGCATCGGGTATCGCGAGTTCTCCGAGGCCGCGATCAAGGAAGCCGTCACCAACGAGGCAAATCGCGAGATCCCCCGGCTCGAGCGCTACCTTTCGACCCTGGGCACGATCGCGAATATCTCGACCTTGCTCGGGCTTCTCGGAACGGTCACCGGAAACATCCGCGCGTTCGGCGTCCTCGGCAGCATGGGCGCGATGGGAAACCCCGCGCTCCTCGCGTCGGCGATCGCCGAGGCGCTCGTGACGACCGCCGCGGGCCTCATCGTCTCGATCCCGGCCGTCATCTTCTACAATTACTTCATCGCGGAAGTGAACCGCATCGTGACGGAAATGGAAGCCTCCGTGAGCGACCTCGTCATCCTTCTCGTCTCCGAGAGGAAGAAGCATGAAGTTCAAGCGTAAACTCGAGGCGCGCGCCGTCGTGGACCTCGTGCCCATGATCGACGTCGTGTTTCAGCTGATCCTGTTCTTCCTCGTGTCGACCACCTTCGCGGTGCTGCCCGGCATATCCTTAAGCCTGCCGCATTCCTCGACCGCCGAGGGCACGCGCACCAACGGAATCACGATCACCGTGGTCGCCGACGGCGGTGTGTGGCTCAACTCGGAAAGGATAGAGATCGCCGCGCTCGACGCCGCGCTTGAGGCGATCGATACCTCAGCGGCGCACGAGGCGGTCCCGGTGAGCCTTGAGGCCGACGAGTCCGTGCCGAACGGGACGATCGTCCGCGTTCTCGATTCGCTGAGGCGGACGGGATTCACGGGAGTCAACCTGCGCACGCGGGAGTGAGCGATATGACGCAATCCGATCAGGATAGACTGTTCCGCAGTTCGACGCTCGGGGTCGGGATATGGGCCGTCATCGCGGTCCTCTTCATCGCGATCCCGATGCGAAAGCCCGACGTGTCCCCTCGCTTCCCCGTGGTGAAACTTTCGCTCGCGACGGAAACCGCGGTAGAACCCGCGGCGAGTCAAACCGCGCCTGCGAACCAAGCTGAAACCGCGCCGAGTCAAACCGCGCCGACAACCAAACCCGCGAGCAAACCCGCGCCGGCAACAAAATCCGCGACTCAATCCGCGACTCAATCCGCGCCCGCGAAATCCACGGGCGGTCTTGGCATACCGAATTTTTCCACGCCGGTTACCTCATCGCGCGACACGAACGCGGACGCCGAGTACCTCGACTTTGCGAGCGACGAGCGGCGCCCGGCGCATGAATCGTCTAAAACGGGAAGCTCCGCGACCCGTACTGCCGAATTCGAGGGATCGGCCGCGCGCGTTGATTCCCGCGACGGAGGCTTGAGTTCCGCCAACGCGCCGAAGGCGAGAACGGGCGAGGCCTCGGGCGAAACCGCAGGCTCCCTCGACGCGATCTCGCGCGACGCGAAGTCTTCTACGGGCGCCTCCTCGCGGCAAGACGCGGAGAGCGGCTCGGCTACTGACTCCGCGCGCGGCAGCTCACAGGGTACGCAGGCGAAAGCCTCCGCGATTCAGGGACTGTCGTTCGACGGAAAGAACCGCAAGCTCGTGTCACCGGCGAGTCCCTCTCTCGTGCTTCCTGAAAACCTCGCGAGACTCGTGGACTCCGACCGCACCGTGACGGTCTCCTTCATCGTGCTTGCCGACGGTACCGTTCCCCCATCGTTGGTGGAATTTACCCCGCAGTCGCTCTTGCCCGCCGAGATTCGGGACTGGCTCCGAAAGGAATTTTCGTCGTGGAGATTCGAGAAATCCACCGAGGATGGACAGGCCCGCTTCGCCTATAGTATAAGGGTCAAATGATTCAGGACATCGACGCCGTCGCCTTCGATATCGACGGCACGCTCTACCCCGATTGGTCTTTCCGTGTTCGACTCGGTCCTTTCTTGGCCGCTCACGCGTTTTTTTTGATCCGCTTCGGCGAGGCTCGTCGTACTATCCGACGCTGGCAACGGGAGAACCCCGGCGTCGCCCACGATGATTTTTTCGCCTGGCAGGCGAGCGTGCTCGCGCCGCTCTTACGCTGTCCCGACTCGGAGGCTCGCGCCCTCGTCGATCGCCTTGTGTACGGGGAATGGAAGGGTGTTTTCAAACGCGTTAGGCCGTACCCCGGCGTCACCGAGGCGTTCATGGCCTTCCGCCAATCCGGCCTCAAACTCGGTATCCTCTCGGATTTCTTGCCTTCACAAAAAGGCGACGTATGGGGGCTCGCTCCATTGTGCGACGCGGTCATCGGATCGGAGGAAACCGGCGCCCTCAAACCCTCTCCCGT
>DAOPXQ010000197.1:0-4725 GCA_035352395.1 Treponemataceae bacterium
GCGGAAACCGGCTGGCGGCGGGGCGCGGGCTTTTTTCGCGCGTGCTTCTCATCGGACGGCGGGCAGGTGTCGCCCGAGTCAGCGCATCGCGCGTCCTGGCGAATGCCCGCGCTCTCGAGCGCGACCGTGTACCTTTCGGCTAATCCCAATGGTATCGGAACCCCCAAGGAGCAGGATCGCGTCGCGTTCTCGCAAGGATCCTTTACGTTCGGTTTTCGCAAGGCGCCGAATCCCGCAAGCCCGTGCGTTCCGTCGTTTATCCTCTCGGACGGGACCTCTACGATCCGCGCCGTCGCCGGGGCCGAAAGCATCGACGGCCTTAGCGTCGCCTGGGATCGCGCGTACCGTACGCCGGACGCGGCAAGCCCGCTCTCGCCGATTCTCGCCGATCCCGGCATGATAATCGAATGGCCGCGCTCCGCCTGGCGCCGCGCCGACCGCGAGGTGTTTTCCTGGGACCGATTTCCGTCCGTGCTGATCTTCGATACCGCCGACTACGCGACCCAGGATCGCTATTTCAAGCGGCTCGCTTTTTTCGTGGAGAAGAAAGGATGGCGCGGTAAGCTTTGGTCCGACGCCGAGATCGCGGGCGAACACGCGTATTACGCGCACGACTATCGCGCCGAGAGCCTAGCGGAGTTCTTTACGCGCGCCGCCGAAGAAAAGTTTCCCCTCGGCAAGGAAGAGCTTGAGCTGCGGGATATCCTCGTCGCCGAGGGAGTGATCGCGAAAAACGGAAAGGGCTTCGCCGCGGGCGCGGGGGCGATTGTCTCGATATCGCGCGAGTCGGTGTCCTATCTCCGCTATCTTTTCATGGCGCACGAATGCTACCACGGGATTTACTTCGTGGACCCGGAGTTCCGCGCGAAGGTTGCCGAGGTATACGGATCGATGGATCCGCGCGCGCTTGAGTTCCTGCAATCGTATTTCACGATTATCCCAAGCCTTGGCTACGATACAAGCGACGAGTACCTGATGGAAAACGAATTCATGGCATACTTGATGCAGCAGCCGCTCGATCGCGTTGGCCAGTACTTCGCGGGCAATATCGCCGAACGGTTCCGCAAGCACGGGGGAGACCCCGAGCTTGATGGCTGGGTCGTCTCTACCGAGGCCGCGGAATTCGCGCGCGCCGCTTCGGAACTCAACGCGTACGCCTTTGGTCGATGGGGCCTCGCGGGCGGCAGGGTAGGACTTTTCTGGTCTGATAAATAGACGCTCGCGCGACATAAAACGCGCGCGAGTCGTGCTCGCGCGGTGGCTTGAGCCCGGGGGGTTATCCCTCGATCGCGTCCATGCGCTCCATCAATTCGGAGTTGAAGAGCCGCTCGGCGCCGATCGTCGAGGGCGGCCCGTGGCCGGGCATCAGGATCGTCTCGTCGTTCTGGCTGAGCATCTTGTTCTTGAGGTGCGTCAGGAGATTCCTCTTTCCGTACACGTTGTTAGTGTGGCCGAGCTTTCCCGCCGAAAGCGCGTCGCCCGTAAAGAGGACGTGCTCAATTTGGAACATCAAGGAGTCCGGAGAATGTCCGGGAACGGCGAAGTAGCGCACCGCGAAGCCCGCGGCCGCGAACGAGCCGTCACCCTGCAGGAGGACGGTCTTGGTTCCCATGAGCTCGGCGTCCGCGGCGTAGACCTTCGGTGTATACACGCGAAGCAGCGTCCCGAGCCCGTTCAGGTGGCTTTTGTGGTTGTGGGTCACGAGAACGGCGTCAAGCCTAAACTTATTCTTCTCGATCTGCTGCAAAAGCTCCCGGTTCATGACGCCTGGGTCGACAGCGATCGCCTCCCCGGTCTTTTCGTTCCCGACGAGATAGCCGTTCGAGAATCCGTCCCTCGAGTAAAAATAGTAGATTTTCATTCCGGGTTGTCCCCCGCGTCGAAAATGGCCTCGCGGGTATTCGACGACTTGAACGTGACGAGATCGCGCGTGGTTTGGGCGAACATCGTCTTTTTCAGGTTGCAGTTTTGGAACGAGGTGTTCTTGAGGGTCGCCATGACGAAGCGCGAATTGTAGAGGTCCGAGTCGTTGAACGAGGTGTTTCCGGCGAGAATGCCGTTGAAGTTGTCGTGAAGAAGGTCCGAGTTGCAGAAGCTGGAGTCGGCGAAGTGCACCCCGGCGAAGCTCGAGAACTGGATGTTGGTTTCGGTCATGCTGCAGTCGGAGAAGGTGGCGAACTCGAAGAAGCACATTCGGATCCTGCAATGGTCGAGTTTGGTCCCGGCGAAGGACGCGCGCGAGAAGCGGCAGCCGGTAAAGCTCTTGCCCGAGAGGTCCATGTCGCGGAACTCCATGCCGGAGAAATCGACGCTGTGGATCACTTGGGTCGTCTTGAGAATCTCGTACAGGCTTTCGACCGGGAGGTTCTGGTTCGCGCTGAACATGATCCCACTGTAGGTCATTGCGCGATTTTGGTCAAATGGGTTATGATGATTTCAATGTGCTGGAAATGCGGAAAGGCAATCACGATAGAGGGACCCATCGGGCGGAGCGCCACGTGCGACTCCTGCGGGGTGGACGTCCGTTCGTGCCGGAACTGCCGCTTCTGGTCGCCGGGCGACTGGCATGACTGCGCCGAACGCCAGGAAGACGAGGTCCGCGACAAGGAACGCGCCAATTTCTGCGATTCCTTCCAGCTAAACCCCCGGTTTCGCGAGGATCATCCCGCGTCGGGGCCCGGGAATAAACCCGGAAAGGATTCCGCCCGATCGGCCTTTGATGGGCTCTTTGGGCAATGAGCGATATGGCAGAGACCACATACAGATACGCGTTTCTCGATTCGGGCTCGGGCGGCCTTCCGTACCTTGCCCAGTTAAAGTCCCATGAGCCGGACGCCTCGTGCGTGTACGTCGCCGACACGCGGCACTTCCCCTACGGCGAGAAGACTCGCGACGAGGTTATCTCGTTCGCCGTCGCGACGGTGGGAAGGCTCCTTGAGCGGTTCAAGCCCGAGGTAATAATCGTCGCGTGCAACACGATCTCCGTCGCCGCGCTCGAGACCCTGCGGAAGACCTATCCCGTTCCCTTCGTGGGGACCGTCCCCGCGATCAAGCTCGCCGCCTCGATTACCAAAAACCGGAAGATTGGGCTTCTCGCCACCGAGCGCACCGTCAAGGATCCCTATACCGATCGACTGATCGCGGAATTCGCGCCCGACTGCGAGATCGTTCGCATCGGCGATTCCATTCTGATATCCAAGATCGAGCGTGAGCTCGTTACCGCGACCCGCGAGGAACGGCTTGAAGCCGTGCGCCCCTCGGTAGACCGCTTTCGCGCGGCCGGGTGCGACACCATCGTGCTCGCGTGCACGCATTTTCTCCACGTCGAGAAAGAGATCGCCGAGGTCGCGGGCAACGGCATTACCGTCATCGACTCGCGCGAGGGCGTCGTGCAGCAGGCTCTGAGGTTGGCGTCAGAAGGACGCGCGTCCAAGGGACTCCCGTCCGAGGGCGGTTCGCAGGCCGATCACGGAAAGTGCGCCTGCTATATCACCGGCGGGGTTTCCCCCGCGAACGAGGAAACCTTCCGGACCTATTCCGGGATCTTCGGCATCGAGTGGAGGGGCATCCTGTGACCGAGGGCATCGTCCTTGGCGGCACCAATAATCAGTTCGAGGTGGAGATGCCGGACGGCAAGGTGCGGCTCTGCCCGATCAAGGGAAAAGTCCTCCGCGAATCCGAGGGATACTATAACCCGCTCGCCCCGGGCGACCGCGTGGAAATACAGGTCGACGAGCATGACGACGGGCAGGGAAAGATCGTCTCGCTCGTGCCGCGCGTGAATCACTTCGTAAGGTTGAACCAAAAGGGAAACTCCCCGCAGCTGCTCGCCGCGAACCTCGATCTCGTCGTCGTCGTCACGACCCCCGACGAGCCGCCCTTCCGCCCGCGCTTCGTGGATCGCGTGCTCATTCAGGCGGACGCCGAGCATATCGCTCCGATCGTGCTATTGAACAAGTGCGATCTCGAATCCGCCGTCAACGCGGACATCGACGCGCGGCTCGAGGACTGGGCCAGGCTCGGCTACGAGATCATGCGGGTCTCCGCGAAGACCGGCGACGGCATGGACGCCTTGGCGCGGCGTCTCGCGGGGAAGCTCACCGCCTTCGTCGGCCAGTCCGGCGTGGGAAAGTCGAGCCTCCTTAACGCGCTTGACCGCAGGCTCGCGCTCCGCACGGGGGAGCTGTCCGAAAAGTACGGTCGCGGGACGCACACGACCACGAAGGGAATGCTATTTCACCTGCCGCCCGGGGAGACGGGCGAGGGCGCTTCGGTAATCGACACGCCCGGCGTCAGGCGTTTCGTCCTTCACGACATATCGGCGAAGGACTTGGCCCTGTATTTCCGCGAGATGGAACCTCTCGTCGGGACTTGCTCCTGGGGCGCCTCGTGCACTCATACGCACGAGCCCGGCTGCAAGATCCTGGAGGCCGTCTACGCGGGAGTCATCAACGAACAGCGATATGAGAGCTGGCAGCGCATCCGGGAAGAGATTGAGACCGGAAGCTGGACTGAGTAAGCCGCCACTGAGCGGGAAAGGTTTTTAACTAACATGAATCAACGTACTCTCGAAGTGCTTGAATACACGCGCGTCCGCGGCGAGATCGCCGGGTTTTGCATGAGCGAGGAGGGAAAGGCCGAGCTTGAGGCCCGCGTTCCCTCGACCGATCAGGCCACGGTCGCTGGGCTGAAGGCCGTATCGAAGGCCTGGTCGTTCGCGCTTTC
>DAOPXQ010000198.1:0-4670 GCA_035352395.1 Treponemataceae bacterium
ACTTTCTTCTCGGATATCTACCATCCCGGCGACTGGGGCCACGAGCTGATGGCCGCGTGCGTGCGCCATTACTACGACGCGATCGACGCGGAACCCGTCGCGGCGGAAGTCCCGCTCGCGGACAAGCCCGCCATCGGCGACCGCTTCGTCGGCGTCAGGATGATCGACTCGGCGTCCGTCCCGAAGGGCATCAAGATCGCGCCCGGCGCCTTTTCCGGCACCGACGAATACCTCGGCAACTTCATCTACGACCGGAGCCGAAAGACCTTTCCCGCCAACTGGCACAAGGCCGAAGGCACCGCGAACAAGCCGTTCACGATGACCCTGACGTGCAAAAATCTCCTGCTCGTCTACAAGAAAGCGTCCGGCGGCTCGCCCTACGGCATGGCGGAGGTAACGATCGACGGCGAGATGTACGACTCGTACGACGGTCTTCCCTCGGGCGGCTGGAACAACCCGTGGACCTCGGTGCTCATCGACGACGAGAAGCCGGCCAAGCACACGGTAACGATCAAGATGGCCGACGACTGTCCCGAATCCGCGTTCACGATTCTCGCCTTCGGCTACACCGAGAACTGATTTGCCCTGTGCCTACTTCAGTTCGATCGTCGTGAGCAACGGATACCCGGCGGTTTTCAAATCCCTGACGTAGATATGACTGTCGCCGACGCAATACAATTTGTCCCGGCGCACATAGAAACTTGGCGTGACATACTCTCCGGTAATCCACCCCTTGATCTCAAGGGTCTCGGGATCATGTATGCTTATACCCGTTTCCCACAGATCTTCATCACCATAACCGTGCCCTACGAGTAAGACATTCCCGTTGTTGTACATCTGAAGGCATGACGGATATTTGTTGTTATGCTGTACGGAAACACCCTCGTACGTAAACGCCTTTGTATTGATGATCCTTCCTTCCGTTGGGCTATACAGGGTTATTTGAGGCTGATCGGCACCTGCGTCATTTACCACGATATTTCCGTTCGGCAGTTCCACTGCGATCCCGTCATGGAGTCGACCTACCGGATAACTTCTCGCCGGGGTTAGGTCCGTGATGGAGAACGGATTGAAGGTAAGCCGCGCTAACATACGGCTTTCGGGCGTCGCATGCAGCGCATACACGTTGCCGTCAGTCGTCTCGAAAATGGAAAAAAACTCATCCGAGATTGGGCATGACTGCGTGACGGTATCCGTGGCAAAGTCGATAACCGTCAGATTCCATGGACTCTGTATTACGATCTTGTTTGCCTTTGCCAAATACGCTGGATCTTCCGCAGAAGGATATGGGAGGGCAATCCTACGGCTGGAACCCGTCGATGGCGTGATTGACCATAATTCCCTCGGCGGTTTTGCGCCGGGCATGCCGCAGGAGCAGATATAGACGCGATCGTTGATCACGCGCGCGTAATCCGGCACTCCCCATCCGCAGACTATTTTCATGTGGATGCAACCCGCGACGCGATCGTTACCGACGTCGATGACGAAGGTGCTTCTCTCATTATCGGACATGCCCCCGTCCACCGCAAAGAAATCGGGCTCAATCTGGAACGGCGTAAACGGCTCCGGCTCGAGGATCGACGTGCCGAACCCCAACAGGTCGCAGGATGATATGCTCAGTACTAATGCGATGAACAGGCTGAAAGTCAGTACTTTAGATACCCTTTTCATTATTGTCTCCCGTGGAGGAATATGCTTGTGTTCTATGGTATCCGGTTTTCCCGATAATTCAAGGGAACATTCTCCTGGTAACTTTTTCTCTTCTTAAAACTCGGTGGATTTCCAGCCGGTGGGCGTGAGGATCGCGAGCTCGCGGTAGCCGGCGGCGCGGGCGGCGGCGTAGGCGCGGTCGTAGGCGGCGGTAAGGTGGCTCGCGGAGTGGGCGTCGGAGTTGACGGTGACGGGCACGTCGGCGCGGCGGAGGAGGGAGAGCAGTTCGGCGGAGGGATACACGTCGTCCATCGCCTTGCGCGGGATGGCGCCGGTGTTGATCTCGGCGATCTTGCCCGACCGGGCGATCGCGCGGACGGTCGCCTTGAGCTCGCGGCGGTACCAGGACGCGCCCTCGTCGAAGAACTTCAGCGCGCCGTTTCGCTTGCGCGGGAGGTCGAGGTGGCCGACGATGTCGAAGCGGCAGGACGAGACCATGTCGCGGACGGCGGACCAGTACGCTTCAATTGCCTTGCGGCCGTCGCCGCCGAAGCAGGAGGCAAGGCCGCGAGCGACCTCCTCGGTCGGCGCGTCGACGGACCAGAGCCCTGCGGGAAAAAGGTTCGGGGCGCGGGTCGCGATCGCGGGCGCGACGCGACGCCGTTCCGGCATGACCCAATGCACTGAACCAATGAGGTAGTCGGGCTTAAATTCGGCGTAGAACGCGGGGTCCGGGGCGGTGACGCCGGGGATCCAGTCGGCTTCGAAGCCCGTGAAGATATCGATCTCGCCCGCGCGCGTCCGCTTGAGGTTCGCGATCGCGGCGAGGTAGTCGCCGTACGAGCCGCACTCGAGGTGCCAGACCGACGACAGGGGCCAGGCCGCGTGCGCGGAGAATCCTATCGCGCTCATGCCGAGCGCCACGGCAGCGTCCGCCATCGCCTCGGGCGAGTCGTTGCCGTCGCAGAATGTCGTGTGTACGTGGAAGCTCGCGGGGCCGGTCACGAGAGTCCCTCCGACGCGATGAGCGCCTTGAGCCGCCCGAAGGCGCGCCCCATCGAGCGGTGCAGGGTCTCGAGCTCGTCCTTGGGGGCGGCGGCGGCGGATTGCTCCATCGCGAGCGCCGCGGCGGCGAGGCCGTTTGCCGTCATGTTGAGGGCGCTGCCCTTGATGAGGTGCGCGGTTTGCTTGATGGCTTCGCGGTTCATGCCCTGGATGTCCTCGCCGAGGAATCCCATGTGCTCGGTCGTCTGCGCGATGAACTCCGCCGCGAGGGAGCGCGCGCCGTCGATGTCGCCCATCAGGATGTCGCGGAACTGCTCGCCGTCGAAGTCGTCGGTGAGCGAGCTGAGTGAGGCCGGCGCGATTTGCGTCACGGAGGTTGCGCCCGCGGGTGCGGTTTGGATCGCGGGTGTTATGCTCGCGGGCGACGCTTGGTTCGCGGGCGGGGTCGTAGTGGCACGCGCCGCCGGTTTTTCTGCCGGAAGGTATTCTTTCATCACGTCGAAGATATCCTGCTTTTTATAGGGCTTCGGGAGGACGGCCGTCATCCCGCTCGTCATGCACTGTTCCTTGTCGTTTTCGCCGGCGCTCGCCGTGCACGCGATGATCGGGAAGACGTAGCCGCGCCGTCGTATCCAGGACGTGGCCTCGTAGCCGTTCATGCGCGGCATCTGGATGTCCATGAACACAAGGTCGATCCGCTCTGTGCCGACGAGGTTCGTCGCGTCCTCGCCGTCCTCGGCCGCGAGGACCTTCGCGCCGGTTTTCTCGATAAATGTTTGCAGGAGCTTCCTGTTTACCGGGTGGTCTTCGGCGATGAGCACGGTAAAGCCCGCCCCGAAGAGATCGTTCGCGGGCGCGGAAGCGGCGGTGTTTGCTGCGCCGTTCGCCGCGGCTTGGGCACCCGTGGCTTGCGGTTTTGGAACCTTCGTTTTTGCCGAGGGCTGCGGCGCGGCATGGATGGACTGAAGCGCGAGCGCCGCCTTGACGAGCGACGGACGCGCAGGCGCCGGGGCAGTGGGCGATTGCGCCGAGACCTGTTGCGCCGGGTATTTATGAGTCCCGTTACCGACGGCGTTCGCGACCGGTGACTCACCGACGACCTCGAGCTCCTCGACGACCTCAAGGTCTATCGTGGGCTGGAAGTGCTCGGCGAGCAATTCCGCGAGCATCCGCCGTTTGATCGGCTTATAGAGGTATCCGTTGAACCATTCGAGAAGCTTCATCTTCGCCTCGGCGCCGAAACTTCCCTCGGGAACCATCATGTAGAGCTGGGCTTCGTTGATACTGTGGTCGCGGTTGATCTCCGCCGCGAGCCGCCATCCGTCCATTTCCGGCATGATCATGTCGATGAAGACGATGTCGAACGGCTTTCCCGCGTCGCGCGCGATCTTGAGCGAAACGAGCGCGGCGGCGCCGGAGCTCGCGATTTCGGAGTCCTGAAAGCCCATCGACGAGAGCGTCTTGGCGAGAATGCCCGAAGCGACGGAGTTGTCGTCGACGACGAGAAACCTGGTTTCCCTTTGGCGGGGCAGGGGCGCCATGGGCGCGGACTCGGGCGACGCGACGAGCGGGAGCTCGTACCAAAATATGGAGCCCGAGGGCGCGTTGTCGCTGAGGCCGATGCGCCCGTGAAGGAGCTCGACGATGTTGCGCGAGATCGCGAGGCCGAGCCCCGTTCCGCCGTACTTTCGCGTGGTGGAGGAGTCGGCCTGAAAGAATTGCGTGAACATCTTGTCGTGGAGGTCCCTTCGCACGCCGATGCCCGTGTCTATGACCTCGACGCGAAGCCGGGAACCGGAAGGGCCGGCGGCTGAGTCGGTAAGCGGAAACGCCTTGACCAGAACCTGTCCGCGCTCGGTGAATTTCACGGCGTTTTTCACGAGATTAAGGAGAATCTGCCTGAACCGGACGGGATCGCCGATGGCCTCCGTCGGAAGCTCCGTGTCGATGTCCACGCAGATCTCCAGACCCTTCTTGTGCGCTTCCATGGAGACGAGATCGATCGTGCGCTCGAT
>DAOPXQ010000199.1:0-4651 GCA_035352395.1 Treponemataceae bacterium
CCTGTTTGGCTTTAAGCCGAAAGGCATGCTTCTCGTGGCGATCCTGCTTGCCTCAGTCGCGACGGTCGCGACTTGCGCGATCGTATGCCATCTCGCGTTCTCGATCGTCCCCTACAAGCTAATCCTACCGGTAATTTTCATTCTCTTTGGCGGGTGGCTCGTGTTTTTCGGGATGCGAAGGAAGTAACGGGAGATAAACCGGGACAGCGAGCGAATTGCGCTAATTACATTGACGATTTTGCGGGTAATTATGGTAAAATAGAATTTGTATCGGACGGCATTAAGAATACACTTTATTAAAGAAGGAACGCGATGAAAAAAAGGATTTCCCGGTTTGTTATGCTATTATTCGCTTCGTTATCCCTTGCCGCGCAGCAGGAACTGAGCGACAGCTCCAACCCCAAAGTCCCCAACATCGTGGTCATTGGCAACGACGCCGCCAAGTCGAAGTGGCTCATCCGAACGGCGGAGTCGCAATACTCCGTACTGCTGTACGACATGAAAATCCGCAAAATGCTGCGATTCCCGATCGGTGAGGAAAACATCCTTTCGGCGCAGTTCATCAGCATACCCTACGTCAAGGAGAGCCTGATCGAAATCGTTTCCAGCACGAACAAGGGAGATGGATACCTCTATGTTTTCAATACCGCCATGAGGCCGCTGCTTCAGGTACGGTACTTCGACTCGCGCAGGGAGACGCTGGACTACGCTATTTACGGAAAACTGAAGATCTCCGAAAAATTGGGGGACGTCAAAACCCCCGTTAGCAGGATTTACCGCGATAATCACCTCAATATCAATTACGATGCCGATGTAAAAAACAAGACGATTAAGGTCTCTGGCTATTGCGACTACCTTACGGCGGTCGCAAACGGGGAAACAACCGTCTACACCGAATACGTCGAAAAAACCTACCGGTATTCCGACACCGCCAAGGAATTCCTATACCAAGCGGGAGAAAGCTACCCGGAGAACGAATCCTGGCCAGTGGACTAGACGGAGGACGAAATCAGCGAATACGACGCCATTCTTGAGCGAAGCAAGACAAAGCACAAAGAGATAATGCGGCACATGAGGCACCTGTCAAAGCTAAACAGGCAGGGCTTCGATAAAATGGTCCACGGTTACCACGACGAGGTTTTCGCGCGAATCGACTGCGTTAAATGCGGCGTTTGCTGCAAGAACCTTGGGCCGATCTTCCGTAATACCGACATCAAGCACATATGCGCTACGGTCGGCCTATCCCCAAAACAGTTCATGGACGAGTACCTTGAGCAAGACCCCGACGGCGTCGGCTTCATGCTCAGAAAGCTCCCCTGCCCTTTCCAGAACGAGGATAACACCTGCTCGGTGTACGACGTCAGGACCCTATCCTGCAGCAACTTTCCCCACACCCAATCGGTGAACATCCAGCGAAAACTCGTCGGCCTCGCGCTCGACTCGCTATTCTGCCCGGCCGCGTTCCTCATCGCGGAAAAAATAATAGACAACTACTAAACCCGTGGTACTATGTACCCGTACGCACAGCGCGAAACAAAGGGGTTTTACGTTATGAGCGACGGTTTGGAATACGACGAATTCTACAGGCGCGCGAACGGAAGCGAAGCGTTCTCGCGGTATTGCGAGGAAACCTTCGGGGTCGATCTGACCCAGGACGGGTTTACCGACCGGGACCAGCTTGATTACCTGATCAACTTCGTGCACATGAACGCGAAGGACATTGGGATAGACGTTGGGTGCGGGAACGGAAGGACCGCGAATTACGTCGCGGGGAAAACAGGCGCGGCGATGTTCGGTCTGGACAAGTCCCGCGTGGCGATCGATTTCGCCCGCGAGCGGTACGGCAAGGCGTCGGACTGGTCCGTGGGCGACATCAACGAGATCGATCTCGAGCCGGGAAAATTCACGGTTGCCCTATTTCTCGACTCGCTTTACTTCAGCGACGATATCCGGGCGACGCTGGAACGCGCGTACTCGGGGCTCCGCGAGGGCGGAAGGATCGGGATCATGCATTCCGACTTCAGATTGAATGTCGATGCGCGTCCCGACAAGACAGTTTCGACAAACGCCGATATCGCGCGGGTAATCCGCCAAAACGGATGGCGATCGAATTTCGTCGACTTTACGGATCAGCATTTTCGGGTGATGAAGCGCAAGAACGCGGCCTGCCAAAGAAACCGACCCCTGTTCGAGGGAGAGCGCAACCTCTGTCTATACGACAGGATTGCCGCAGAATCGGTCGGAGAGGAAACTTGTCGCGGCGATTTCGATTCATTTTCCAATAGGTACGCGTTTTGCATATATAAGTAAGGCGCATTGGGAGACTATGAGGCGATTATTCAAGACGCTTTCCGGCATCAACGGATATAGCCTCTTCACGACCTTTTTCGTCTGTGGGCTTTTCGGCTGGTTCTTCGAGACCGCCGCGGTTTTCGCGCAGACGGGTAGCCTGACGCGACGGGGCCTGCTGTTTTACGCGGGGTCGCTCGGACAGCTATTTTCCTCAATCCGAGATCTACCCGGGTTAGCGGATCTTCCCGTCTTTTGGGGGCTGCCAGTCATAGTGATCTACGGGGTTGGCGGGGTACTCGTCCCGATAAGCCTCAAGAAATTCTCCAACCCTCTTGCGATTTTCGTCCTCGGCGCGCTTCTTGCGACCCTTCTTGAATTTTTAGCGAGTTTTTTTTGCGAGATAGTCCTTCAGCGTCAATTCTGGGAGTATTCCGGTGAATTCCTTAACTTTCAGGGAAGAATTTGCCTTCGCTCCTCAATTGCCTGGGGATTAATCTCCATTTTCGTGGTGAAAATACTGATTCCAAAGGCATATTTCGTCTATTCCAAGGAAATTCGCCTACCTCACCATACTTTCATCTATAACGTCTTGATAGCCTACACGGCCTTCTGTATCTTAGTTAAATACTTTGTGCGCCCCTGAGCGACAGACCGCGCAGGGCTCAAAAAAACATGTTAAAATATGCTATAAGTAACTAAAGGGAGACCATATGATTCTGATCGACACCTTTGATAGCGACGTTGAAGCGACTTTTTTGACCGACATCCTTAAGAAAAACGGCATTGCCTATACGCAGAAATCCGACGCATCCTGCGAGATCTACATCAACGAGGCCGACGAGGCAAAGCTGAACGAGATCATCAAGGGCTTGGACTGATAGTCCCCCATGAATAAAGCACAAGGGATATTCCGACGGCTCGCGCTCGTCCTCGGCGTTTTCGCGGCGAATTTCGCCGTTGACCGCGTCACGAAGATCCTGGCCGCGGCCTTCCTCAAGGGTAAACCGGCGATCAGATTCCTTAATGACCTTATGATCCTGAAATACGCCGAGAACAACGGCGCGTTTCTCAGTATGGGCGCCGAATGGCCCCCGTTGTTAAAGTACTCTCTCCTGCTCGGGATCCCGATTATCCTCTGTCTCGCGGGCCTCGCCTATTGCCTGTTCGCAAGGCAAAACGCTTTGCGCATCGGCTTGCTCGTCACGATCATCGCGGGCGGCATCAGCAATCTGATCGATCGCCTTCTGTTCGATTTCAACGTCGTGGATTTTCTCAATTTCGGGATCGGGAACCTTCGCACGGGCATCTTGAACGTCGCCGACCTCTCCATCACCTTCGGCGCGATCGCGCTCGTCCTCGTCGAGATGCGGGCGGGCAAGACTAGCAAGGCATAATATTCCCCGACGCTGGATTCGGGATTGGTCTTTCGCTATACTCGCGTATATGACGCGAGCGCAATGGACTGCCTTTACGGGCTTCAGGGACACATTCAGGAATCAATGCGCCGCGTGGGCGCGCGAGGCCGAGGCGCTCGTCGGTCCGGAAGGCGTAACCCTCCGCGATCTTCAGCGCGAGGCCGCGCGCGAGGACGGGACGCCCGAGTATCCTCTCGAAAACCCCTTGGTCTACAACGCGAGTCTGGACGCCATAACCGAAGGCGACGATATCTCGCTCATCGTCGTCGGGGACAACCCCGGCAAGGACGAGCAGCTCGATAAAAACAGGCGGTATCTCGTCGGGCAGGCGGGAAAGCTCGGCGAGGGATTTTTCCGCGCCAACTCGGAGCTTCGGACGGACTTCCGCAAAAACGTCGTCATCCTGAATAAAACCCCCATACATACCGCGAAAACGAAAGAACTCGCCTATATCGCGCGTCGCGGCGGGGAAACCTTCTCCCGATTCCTCGGGGACACGCAGATATGGATGGCGCGGGAAACCGCCCGCCTCCGCGCGGGCCTCGACTGTCCGCTCTGGCTCGTGGGATACGCGGAGCTCCGCGAAAAGGGACTCTTTCGCGCGTACGCCGACGAGCTCCGAACGCATTGCTCGAACGACGCGGAAAACATCCTTCTTTTTCAGCATTTTTCCATGAACCGTTTCTCGATAGACCTTAAGGACAGGCGGAAACCCGATCTCTCGCTTGAGCGAAACCTCCGCGAGATCGGGATCGCACATAGAAAAGAGATCCTTGGATGGTAGACTCAAACGCGGGATTCAGGACGAGGCTCGCCACAATGGTCGACATCGACGAGATCCTGGCGATAGAGGGCGAATGTTTTGCCCCGGGAATCCGCGAGACCGCCGAAACCTTCGAGGATCGCATCAAGGCATTCCCGTCCGGGTTTATCATGCTCGATCG
>DAOPXQ010000200.1:0-4651 GCA_035352395.1 Treponemataceae bacterium
AAGGCACATCTGGACCCACGCGAAAAAAAGATGCTCAGGCTTTCGCGCGGGACTAAGCCAGCGGTCCTGTATCTCCGCGTGCGTCGGCGTTCGCATCTTGTCCCAGGACTTCCACGAGGCGTCGAAGTTGCGGCGCTTAAGGTTCATGAAAACCGCGTACTCGACTATCCATGGGTTCTCGTCGATCCACTCCGCGAGGTCCTTTCGTTCCATGATGTTTCGCTCGCTGACGTCGTATATGCGGTGCAGCAACTCGAGTTTGGCGTTTCGGATTCCCCGATAGTCGAAGCGTTCCTCGCCCTCGTGCGCGGCGCGCAATTCCCGTATCTCCGACGAGAAGGTTTCCGCCTCGGGCAATTCCTCCAGGTTGATGTACGCCGGGTGAAGCGCGAACGCGGACAGCGCGCTGTAGGGAGAGCTCTCGGTTCCGGTGTCGTTGATCGGCAATAGCTGGATCATGTCGACTCCCGCTTTTTTGCAGAAATCGGCGAAGGGGATTAAGTCGAGGAATTCCCCAATGCCGCAGCTCTGCGCGGTTTTAAGCGCTCCAACGGGAATGGCGATTCCTGTGACTGGATGTGAAAATGAGGGGAACTGCATATGCTTCCTCCGGGTGGAGAATTTCTCCGTGTGAGTATTTCTTCAATTATAGGTTACCATTTGTAAAAAAGAAAGATAAAAGAGTTAACCGGTTTAACTCTCGTGATTCTTTATAAAACCGTACTCATAATGCCAGATCGGCTTGGCTAATTTTGACGAAAACGGCTGTTTTTTCCGAAAGTCGGGTAGCCATTCGGTGTCTTCGACCAATTCCTGATAAAACCCGTCATCAATCCCTAAGTCCTCGAGCATCGCGGTCAGCTTTTTGTATTCACCGCGCTCAAGCGCGCGATCGGGGAACGCGTCCATTCCTGCCGCGTAGGGACTTTCCTTGACGGGGGTATATTGGGTCATCAGCGAGAGGATCGCCTTGTCCCGGAGATGCTCTGCGAACCACCGGAGTACCAATTCCGTGTCGGCGATCTTGCCCGGGAGCGCGAGGTGCCTGACGATAACCCCGGATACGATTCTGCCCGAGGGATAGCGGTCGTCGTCCGGGCGTTCGATAACGAGCGGCGATTTTTCCGCCATCCAGCGAATCGCCTTTTTCGCGGCCTTGGGATAATCCGCCGCCTGAAAAACCGCCTCGGCCAAAACGGGGTTTAGGGTTTTAAGGTCCGGAAGCCAAACCGTCACCAAGCCCTCAAGCCGCTCGAGCGCCTCGATATTTTCGTACGATGAGGTATTCCACAGTATCGGGATCGTGAGCCCGCGCTTTCGCGCGAGCGATAGGGCCGTCGCGAGAGCCGGTATCGCGTGGCTTCCCGTGACTATATTGATGTTTTCGGCGCCCGCGTCCTGCAGGGCAAGGCAGACGTCAGCGAATTCGGCCGCCTCGACGGCGCGGCCTAAGCCGTCCCGCGAGATTTGCCAGTTCTGGCAAAAGCGGCAACGCAGGTTGCACCCGGTGACGAAGACCGTGCCGGATCCGCCCGCTCCCGCGACGGGTGGCTCTTCGCCAAAGTGCAGGCCGGTCCAGGAAACCCTGAGCCTTGAGTCTTCTCCGCAATAGCCCGTGTCGCCGGCGTTCCGGTTTGTCCCGCAGGCGCGCGGGCAAATCGCGCATGCGTCGTATTCTTTTTCCATCGTTGGGCCCTGAGTATATCAGCGAGCTTTAAAAAGCGACAAGCCGGCGTATACCGGCTTGTCTTGGCCTTTTTGGGCCCCCTTTTAGGGAGCTGTCCTTAACGGATTTTGGCCATACTATCGTCATCTGCCCATTAGTAGCGAGCAGGGTGGACTACAAATGCCGCCCGCCGGTTTTGCTCCGGCCCTCTCGGAAAGGTGGATTGTCCATCAGGCCCTCCGTCTTTCTTTCGCGTGTCCCGAAAACGGTGTCCGGCGGCCCTCGGTCGCACCCATAATCCCGGTCCCATACCGGACACCCCGATGAAGGCTTTACTCGGCCTTCCACTACAAATATCGTTCCGGGGAGGCCGCGCGTCAATGCTTGCAATGTAAAACCGGATACCTGAGTCCTAGGCGTGGCCTCGTTCGACGATGACCGTCATGATCGTCTGGATCAAGTCGATATCGAGTTCGTCGGTGCTCGCGGATATGGTGTCGCGAATCTCCTCCCAGTCGTCGTCGGGGAAATCCATCTTGTCGGTAAAGCACCCGGAAAGCAACGAGAGCGCCGCGCCGAACCACTCCACGGCCTTCCGCCGGGCGCCGTCCTCGCCGAGTCCGTCGCGGTATTTGTTCGCCCACCAGGACGCGAGATCCTCGCCGATCTCCCCGTAATCGCGGGTCCATGAAAGGAAAAGTCTCGTAAGGTCGGAGGCGAATTTGGGGCCGGCCGTGGTGTCGGTAGCGGGTATCCGGGAGACTAGCCGATCGGCGTCAGAATAGAATTTATCGATGTCCGTCATGGATCTAATATATATAAAAACCTTGACTTTTCCAATGAAGGAACGTAAACTGACTTTATGAACCTCAAAACCGTATTGACTACCGATACAGTCAATCTTCACCTCAAAGGCACCTCGAAAGAGGCAATCATCGACGAACTTCTTGACATCCTCGTAAAGGCCGGAAAGGTTAAGGACAAGACCGCCGCCAGGGCATGCGTGCTTGATCGCGAGCGCAAGATGTCTACCGGTATGAAGCACGGAATCGCCATTCCCCATGGAAAGACTGATTCGGTCGACGATCTCGTCGCGTGCATGGGTATCTCCGAAAACCCCGTCGACTTCGACTCGCTCGATCAGGAGCCCTGCCGCATCTTTATCATGACCCTTTCCCCGGTCGACAAGACCGGTCCCCATCTTCAGTTCCTCGCCGAGGTCAGCCTCCTTTTCAAGAGCGCCGAAAAGCGCCAGGAGATCCTGAAGTCGAACGACAAGAACGACGTTATCCGCATCCTGACGGAATAGCCCGGAAGGGACTGTTTACGCAGTCAGCGCGTCCGCCGAAAGACGGGCGCCGTTATGCAAAAGGACCCGACCAGGGTCCTTTTTTTTTAGGCTGAGACGAAAACCGCACGTGCGGCACCCGGAGGATGAAAAATGAAGCTTGAGGCGAATTTTACCGTAGACGGAATTCATATTAAGGACCGCGCTGGGCGCGTCGTGACCTTTCGAGGATGCAATCTCGGTGGGGACAGCAAGATTCCGTTCGCGCCCGAGGGTAACCCTCTTTCGTACGACGTGTCGTTTACCGGGCGGCCCTTTCCCGAGGCCG
Source organism: Treponemataceae bacterium (assembly GCA_035352395.1). Lineage (GTDB taxonomy): Bacteria > Spirochaetota > Spirochaetia > Treponematales > Treponemataceae > Teretinema. The sequence goes on from DAOPXQ010000200.1 coordinate 3,283, forward strand.
AGGCGGACGCGCATTACGCCCGGCTTGCCGGCTGGGGCTTTAACCTCGTGCGGTTCGTCATTACCTGGGAAGCCGTCGAGCATGCGGGCCCCGGGCTCTACGACGAGGACTACCTCGCGTATCTGCGTAACGTCGTCAAAAAGGCCGAGGACTACGGTATCGCGGTGTTTATCGATCCGCATCAGGACGTATGGAGCCGCTGGACCGGCGGCGACGGCGCGCCCGGTTGGACGCTCGAGGCCGCGGGTTTCGACCTTTCGCGAATCGAGACGGTCGGCGCCGCGTTTACGACGCAGGGGCAGGGCGCCTCGTACCGCGAGATGACCTGGGGGATGAATTACCTCCGCTACGCGAACGCCACGATGTGGACCCTCTTTTTCGGCGGAAACGTATTTGCGCCCGGTAGATACGTCGACGGCGTGCCGATCCAGGATTGGCTGCAGGATCACTACATCGACGCGATGAAGCATACGGCCCGCCGCCTAAAGGATTGCGCGGGCATAATCGGGTTCGGCACCCTGAATGAGCCCCACGCCGGGTTTATCGGTCTCACGGACCTGGACTCCCACCACCGCGTTACCTCGAGGGAGGGCCCCGTTCCTACGGCGATGCAGGCAATCGCCGCGGCGTCGGGCTATCCGCAGAAAACGAAGAAGGTTCTATTCGCGGGAGTCATCCGCCTACCGGGAACGGAAACCCTGAATCCGACAGCCGTAAGCCTATTCCGGGACGGATTCGTTTGTCCCTGGCGCGAAACCGGCGTGTGGGACGCGGTCGACGGGATTCCCCGGGCGACAAAGCCTTCTTGGTTCGGCCTCGCGCCCGATGGGCATCGCTACGATTTCGCGAACGAATTCCTCAAACCCTTTCAACTCAAATTCATGAATGCCCTTTTCCCCAAACACCAGCAGTACCTCTTTTTCGTCGAGGGCGTGCCGATGGCCGAGCGTCCTTCCTGGAAGCCGGGCGAGCTCGTTTCGCAAGACGGTAAGCCGTTTGCCGTTGTCGAGGCTTTTCACTGGTATGACGGGCTAACCCTGCTCTTTAAGCGCTGGCATGCCTGGGTGATGGCGGATGGCGAGAACGGCACATTGTCGGTCGGGCTTGGCGCGTCGCGGAAGAGCGCCGCGCGTCAGCTTTCAAGGCTCGCGACGATGCCGCGCGAGGAGAGTATCCCCGCGCTGATCGGCGAATTCGGCGTGCAGTTTGACCTTCGCGGCGGGCGAGCGTTCCGTACCGGGGATTACTCCGAGCAGGAAGAGGCGCTTTCGACGTACTACGACGCGATCGACGCGTCGACGCTCTCGTCGACGATATGGAACTACAGCGCCTCGAACACGCACGAAGCGGGCGATGGCTGGAACACCGA
>DAOPXQ010000201.1:0-4590 GCA_035352395.1 Treponemataceae bacterium
CGTAAATAGAACCAATTGGTGTTCGACCAATCGCTGGCCCCGATCGCGAATTCAAAATGCAGGCGATAATCGGAGACCTTCGCCGAGTCGCCAACCACGAACGAGGGCAAGGATCCGGCGGGAGTGGTCCAGTTCGGCAGGGTAATCAGGCGTTTACTCCCCGATTCTGTATAGGCGGGTTTCAATTGCGCGTACGCGGCATTCGAGGTATCGAAGAAGGGCCCCAGGCCGCCGCCCGCGACACAGCCGACGTACTCGTTGTATTCAGCGTAAGTGTCCTTAGCGAAGAGCGGTCCAATAAACGCAACATGAAATTTGTACGTCTTTCCGACGGTTACGAGCGGATACACGAAGGTATACGTACCCATACCGCTGGTGACCGGATTGTAGCGCGTGTTGTCGTCATCGTTATACACTTGTATCGACGTGTCCGCCGGGAGTTTGACCGTGAATTTGATGCCATTGGGATCGCTTTCAACCTTTACGTGCTCGGTCTCGGCAAGATAGGGGTGCCATACATAGGCGCCCGCAGCGGTGTCCGTCTTGGCGGTCACGTCGACCGTCTTCCAGCTGATGGTCCGCTTCGCATACATCACGGGATCGTCACCCTTATTCGAGGTATACTTCGTAGCGCCGTCCTTCCCAACGATATACAGTTGGTACGCGCTCGCGGCGGGCACTCCGGTAATCTTAAAGGAGCCCGCGTCGTCGGTATACGCCATATAGCCCGTGCCCGCGATGTACACGAGGATTCCGCCGTTGCCGCTCGAGTTGCCGTTCCAGGTTACGCTGCCGCTCACGGTGCCCGTAGCGGTCAAAACGAGGGTTTCGACGGTTGCAACGGTATCAGCGCTGACGGTTACGGTACGCGCGACAGCGCCTTCGGAGGAGTCGTTCGATACCGCGTAAACGGTATAGGTCCCTGCTGCGAGATCTGATAGGGTAAAACTGCCATCGGAGGCTGTGATAGTCTGCGCGGCTACCGTAGAACCGGCGACGGAACGCGCGGAGACGGCCTGCGCTATTCCCGTCGATAAGGCGGCTCGCACGGACAAAGTCTGAGTGCCGGTCACGGCCTCGGCGAATACTAGAATGCCGCTATTGTCGGCGACATTTGAGAAGGTGGCCTTTCCGGTAATCGACCCGGAATCGATAACGCCGGAATTCGAACCTGCGCCTCCACTCACATTGGCGCAGGCAGAGAGCGCGAGAACAAGCGATACTGTTACAGCGAACAGTGCCTTCGAACGGAAACAAACCATTTTGATACTCCTCTGGAGTCAGTAAATTATGATAGAACCTTTACTATTGATTCTTTTCTGGCTCCTCATTTGTATTTTAAAATGATGTTACCAATACCTTGTAATTGTCAAGCTTGAAAAGTAACGGTCGTTGTCCAGGTGTTTTTTTTTCATGCATCGCTTCAACTCTTCGAAAAGGTTTTCGGATGAGGTAAAGTATTAAAGGTTTACTCCAGGCCGAAGTGGCGCATGCCCTCGAGCACGCCTCGGGCGCCGGGTTCGCGCGAAAGATAGACGCCGGGCTTGCCGACGATGTCGTCAAGGTCGCTCGCGTGGTTAGCGACGACGATGGAGGGGTAATCGCGGTCGAGCATGTCGCGGTCGTTGCCCGAGTCGCCGGCGGCGATCACGCGATCATGCGCGATCCCGAGCCGTTCCGCGAGGTATACGAGCGGAGCTCCCTTCCCTCCCCACGACGGCATAAAATCCAGGTAGTACCCCAGCGTGACCACGCGCTTTACCGAGGCTTCCCATTGCGCGGTGCGCCAGGATACCTCCGGAAGGACCTCGGAGACGGGCCCATCGATGTAATACGAAAGGCGCGCCGGATGCTGATGGTTTTCTTCCTGCTCGCGGAGGCAGGGACAGCCCATGAGCGACTCGCGGATTTCCGCGCGCTGCCAGGGACGGTTCATCTCGTCGTCCCAGCCCGTATCGAGGCTTTCCGGCGAGAAGTCCGACCAAAGCGCGGTACCGACCCCGGTGATCACCCAGTTAGGGCGCGCGATCGGTCCCGAATCCGCGACGCTCGCGATGTCCGCGAGACTGCGGCCGCTATTAAGCGCGAAGACGACATGGTCCCTTCGCTCGGCGATAAACCGATTGAATTCCTCGAGTCCGTGATTTCCCGTCTCCGGTAAAAGCAACGTTCCGTCGATATCGCACGCTACCAGCCACGCATCTCGTTTATCCATCACAACCATCCAGGTTTCAAGATTACTTCTTGTGGCGACGGTCCAGTTCGTCGCGGACGTCCTTCCAGGTCACGCCCTCGCGATGCATGAGGACGTTCATGAAGTACAGAAAGTCCGCGACCTCCCAGGTCACCTCGTCCTTGCCTTCCGCCTCGACGAGCTCCTCGGCCTCTTCCTCGATCTTCTCGCGCACGCGCTCGGGGGTGAGCGTCGCGGTGTAGGAGCCGGGCTTAGGGTTAGCGAAACGGTCCGCGATGACGGACTGAAGGTAATCAAGACTATAGGGTCGGTCGGCCGTCGTCTGGAAGCAGGTCCACGCGCCGGTATGGCATGACGGACCCGCGGGGCGCACGGTCGCGAGCACGGTGTCGCGGTCGCAGTCGACGCGGAGGCGCACGACGTCGAGGGTGTTTCCCGAGGTCTCGCCCTTCGTCCAAAGGACGTCGCGAGAGCGGCTCCAGAAGGTGAGCTTGCCGGTCGAAAAAGTTTTCTCGAAGGCCTCGCGGTTCGCGTAGCCGACCATTAAGACCTCGCCGGTCTCGGCCTGCGCGACCACGGTAATAAGCTCGACTTTTTTCCAGTCGAGACAATCGATGAACCCGTCCTTGAGCGCGACCTTTCCGGTATAGAGCGCCATGCCGAGCTGCACGTCGCAGCCGAGCCGCTCGAGCGCGACGACTTCCTCGACGGTCGAGACGCCGCCGGCGACGACGAGGCGGCACTTTACGGCGGCTCGAAGCCGCTCGACGAGGGCCATGTCGATCCCGGTCATCGTTCCCTCGCGCTCGACGCAGGTAAAGAGAAGCTCGGAGCAGTAAGGCTCAACGGCTTTCGCGCCCTCGACGAGATCGATTCCAGCGCTTTCGGTCCAGCCCTTAACGGCGATCTTTCCGTCGCGAGCGTCGACCGAAACGATGATCCGGTCCCGGCCGACCGCTTGGGCCATCTGATCGAGAAACGCGACGTTAACGCCAGCCGAGCCGTCCGCCATGGTGAACGCGGCGGAACCGATTATCACCTTTTCGGCGCCGAGCGAGATAAGTTCTTTCGCCTTCTTGGCGTCGCGGATGCCGCCGCCGACGCGGACGTTCCCCTTGCGAAGAAGGCTTTTTAGGATCGCGGTATTCGCGGTCGTACCATCGGGCTTTACGTTGCGGAGCGCCTGATCGAGGTCTATAATCGCGACCTCGCCATACTTGTCGAACTCCGCGATGAGCGAGTCCGCGTCGTCCCGCTCGAGCACGAGATCCTTACCCTGTCTGAGCTGGACGACCTTGCCGTCCTTCAAATCTATGGAAGAGATAATCATTTTGTCAAAGTTCCTTTGGTGCTCGGTATCGCGCCGTTGGCGCGTGGGTCGATCGAGACGGCCGCGCGGAGGGCGCGAGCGACCGCCTTAAAGACGGCCTCGATTTTATGGTGATCGCTCCTGCCCCGGAGCACGTCGATGTGCAGATTGCACTTGGCGCCGGCGACGAAGCCCTGCCAGAAATCCTCGACGGTGTCGGTCTGAAACGCGCTCGCGGGATCGCCTCCCGCGACGAGCGGCACGCCGGAGATCCCCGTCTCGCACACGAGATAAGGCCTCCCGCCGAAGTCCACCGCGGCGCGCGCGAGGGTCTCGTCCATTGGGTAAATAAAGAACCCCGCGCGAAATATTCCCGCGCGATTCCCGAGCGCCTTGTCGAAGGCCTGGCCGAGGGTGATCCCGGTATCCTCCACGAGGTGGTGCTGGTCGACCTCGAGATCGCCTGAGAGCTTTCCCGAGAGGTCGAATATCCCGTGCTTGCAGAACGCCTGCAGCATGTGGCCGAGAAACCCGATCGGGCAGTCGACGTCGCACGTCCCCGTCCCGTCAAGATTAAGCGTAAGGTAGACGTCGGTCTCGTTCGTCTTCCGCTCGATTACCACGTTTCTTTCCATATAAAAAATCCTTACTAGAATTCACAATGCGTGGTGAAGAAAATGCGCAAAGCGCATTTTCTTCGGTAGTTCGCGCGCGAAGCGCGAGAACTACATCATCACTTTTCGCAATTCGTATTCGATGATGTCGGTCGCGCCGAGGTTCTTCAACTTCGGCATAAGGGTCGGCACCTCGCTCTTCTTAACTACCGTCTTAACCGCGTACCCGTCATCGCCATAGAGCGGCGCGACGGTCGGGCTCTTCATCGCCGGGATGCCGGAGACGAGGTCGGCGAATCGTGCCTTGGAAACGTTCATCTCGAGCATGACGCGGCTTCGCGCGGCGAGCACGGCCTCGAAGAGCATCTTAAGCTCCTGAACCTTCTTCGCCTTGGCGGGGTCGGCCATCGCCTCTTTTGAGGCGAACATGCGGGTCGAGCTTTCCATGATCGTGTCGACGATGCGGAGCCCGT
>DAOPXQ010000202.1:0-4562 GCA_035352395.1 Treponemataceae bacterium
GCGGAAGGGAGCGGAACCTGCCCCTTTGGCACCCGGTAGCGCCGCTCGCAAACCGCGATACGCCGCCCCTCCCCCCCCCGCGCGATCACTGCCCCGCTAGGTCACCGTGAAGGAGTTGTCCGCGCATACGCCCGAGAAGAAATGGCCCGAGTCCTTGATTATCCGCCTCAGGTCGCGATCGTAGTCGGTATAGACGATACCGAAGCGCTTCGTGAAGCCGAACCCCCACTCGAAGTTATCGTAGAGCGACCACACGAAATACCCGCGCACGGGGCAGCCTTCCTGCATCGCCTGCCAAGCCGCGGCGAAGTGCCGGCGAAGGTACTCGACGCGAACGGGATCATGCACGCAGCCGTCCGCGGACACGGAGTCATTACCGCTCGTTCCGTTTTCGCTAATATAGATCGGGATATTCCCGTAATCGCGCTTGATATCGCGAAGCAAGAGATACAGCGCTTCGGGATTGATCTCCCACTCCTCGAACTCGGCGCGCGGGACGCAGGGGCGATACACTTGCTTCGCCTGGATATGCGCGTTTTTGGGATCGTACGCGACGAGGCGCCGGGTGTAGTAGTTCACGCCGAGGAAGTCCGCTTTCGTTGCCATCGCCTCCATGTCGCCTTTCTCGATCCTCGGCATCGCCTTGCCGTAGAGACTCACGATCTCTTCGGGATACGGTCTGCCGAAAAGGGGATCCATAAACCACTTGTTGAACGCGAGATCCCAGCGCCGCGCCGCGTCGCGGTCATCGTCCCGCTCGGTCGCGCTCTCGATGAGCGCGAGGTTATTCACGATGCCTACCTTCGCTCCCGGCACGTTCTTCTTGATTATGGGGATGGCCTTCCCGTGGGCGACGAGGATATGGTGCGCGACCGCGAGCGTCGTCGGCAGGTCCTTGAGCCCCGGCGCGTGCACCCCGTAGAGGTGCCCGCAGAACGAGTAAACCCACGGCTCGTTGAAGGTCATCCAATCTTTCACGCGATCGGAGAAATGGGCCGTCGCCGCGTCCGCGTACTCGAGGTACCGATCGATCGTCTCGCGACTCGCCCACCCGCCTTTTCTCTGGAGCGCCTCCGGCAGGTCCCAGTGGAAGAGCGTGACCCACGGCGCGATACCGCTTTCGAGGAGGGAGTCGATCAAGCGGTCGTAAAAGGCGAACCCCGCGTCGTTTCTCTTTCCCGATCCCTCGGGGAAAAGCCTGGTCCACGCGAGCGACATGCGGTAGTTTTTCACGTTAAGCGACTTCATGAGGCTCACGTCCTCGCGATACCTGTGGTAATGGTCGCACGCGACGTCGCCGGTCTGCCCGTCGGCGATGTTCCCCGGGACGCCCGCGAAGGCGTCCCAGACGCTCTGGCCCTTGCCGTCCGCGAAGGCGGCTCCCTCTATCTGATACGCGGCGGTCGACACGCCCCAGCGAAAGTCTTTTGGGAATCGGAGGGTTTCTTCGTACATCGCATTACCCCTTTACGGCGCCGGCGGTTACCCCGGCGAGAATCCATTTACTCAAGATGAAATACAGTATGAGCGGCGGAAGCGCGACGAGCGCCATGCACGCGAACTGTACCGCGTAGTCGGACACGTACTGGCCCGAGAAAAGTATAATCGAGAACGGGAGCGTGCGCTTTGCCTCGGTCGAGAGGAAGGTGTTCGCCATGATGAACTCGTTCCAATGGCTCAGGAACGTCTGGACGGCGACCGTGACGAATCCCGTCGCCGCCATCGGCGCGATGATCTTGGGAAGAATCACGCCATAGCCCGCGCCCTCGATGAACGCGGCCTCCTCCATCGACCTCGGGATGCCCGCGAGGAGCCCCGAGAACACGATCGTGTTGAACGACGTCGAGAACGCGACGTTCGAGATGATGAGCCCGAGGTGCGTGTCGAGGAGGTGGAAGGTCTTGTACCAGACGAAGTTCGGGAGCAAGGTCGTGTGGATCGGGATCGTCATGCCGATGACGACGATGAGCCAGACGAGCTTTTTCAGTTTCCACTCCATGCGCGTGCAGGCGTACGCGAGCGTGAACGGGAGGATCGTGGCGAGGGTCACGGACGGAATGACGATCTTGAGCGTGTTCGAAAGGTAGAGCGGTATCTTTCCGTCGAAGAACGCCTTGTAGTAGTTTCCCCACTGCGGGTCCTTCGGGAAGGTTAAGAGTTCGGGCCCGAAGAGGTCTCCCGACTTTTTGATCGAGTAGCTAAAGAGCCACACGAGGGGGAAGATCTGCGCGATCGCGAGCGCCACGAGAAGCATCACCGCGAGCACCTGCACCGTCACCTTTTTCTGGACATAGTATTTCGGAAGTATCATGGGCTTTCTCTCCATCCTTGCGTTCATATCTGATCGACGGACTTACGGAACATCCGCTGAATGGCGAGCGTCAGGCCCACCGCGACGATTACGAAGAAGACCGATATCGCGTTGCCGTATCCGTACTCCGAGTACTTAAACGCGCGCTGGTAGAGGTAGAGCGCGATGAATTGCGTCGAGTTACCCGGCCCTCCCTCGGTCGAGAGGTATACCATTTCCATCTGCTTGAGGGACGAGATGACGTCGATGATTATGATGGACTGTATTACCGGCATCATGTACGGGAGCACGACGTTCAGGTACAGCTGCCGCTTGTTGGCGCCGTCGACGATCGCCGCCTCCTCGAGTTCCTTCGGGACGGTCATGAGGCCGCCGTAGAAGAAAAGAAGCGCCCAACCGAACCCCTGCCAAATCATGATCCAGATAACGGCCCAGAGCGCCGTGTCGGGCGTACCGAGCCAAGCCTTCGCCGCGTCACCGGCGCCGATGAGGCGGAGCGCCTTGTTCAGGAGACCGTACTCCGGGTGGAAGATATTTACCCAAAGCCGCGTGACGACGACGAGGCTGAGCGTCGCCGGTATGAAGTATATCGTCCTAAGGACGCGCGAGACGCCGTCCGAGAGTTTCGTGAGAATCGAGGCGATGATGAGCGCGAAAACGTTCTGAAAGAAAACGGTGACGAGGATGAGCGCGAGGACGTTCATGAGCGAGCGCCAAAACACCTCGTCTTTCACGAGCCGCGCGAAGTTCGCGAGACCGATGAAGCGCATCTTGCCGAAACCGGCCCACTTCACGAAGCTGAAGACGACGCTGATGACGAGCGGCGCCGCGATCGCGAAGAGCATGACGCAAAGGCCGGGAAGGACCAAAAGCGCGACGACCTTTTTATTGCCGAAAAGGGAATTCATTCGGGGACTCCTTTGACGAAAGGGCGCGACGCCGCAAGACGCGGCGCCGCGCGATATTTAGGAGGAGATTTCTGCTATTGCTGAGTCGCGGCCCGATTGGCCGAGGCGTCGAGTTTCTTCGCGAAATCCTCGGGGGTTATCATGAGCGCGCAAAGCTGCCGGATGAGTTCCTGATGGTCTTCCTTGAAGACGCTGTCGGATCGGTCAAGCCCAGGCGTGCCGCTCGTGCTCTTCGCGTCGGCGGCGATCTTAAGAAGCTGCTTGCTTACTAAGGTATCGCTTGCCCTCGGGGTAACCTTCTGCGCGGGGAAACAGGCCTGAGTCTCCCAGGCGATCTCGCCGAAGCGCTTTCCGAGGTACTTCACGTACTCGTACGCGAGCGCCTTGTGCTTCGAGGTCGAGCTTACAATGTAGTTGCCGCCGAACCAGGCGAGTACGTCGTCCGCGGTTCCCTTACCGCCCTTAACGACGGGGAACTTGATGACGTCGAGATTAGCCCGGAACTTATCGGAGAAGTTCTTGTCGGTAGCGAGGGACATCTCCCACGAGCCCATCATATACATGGCCGCGCGCTCCTGGCCGAACATATTGCGCGCGTCGCCGTAGTCGGAGGTAGAGAGGTTCTCCTGGAAGACGCCGGCCTTCACGATCTTCTGGACGTAGGCCGCGGCCTGAACGAAGTCGGGATCGGTGTACTTTGCCTTGCGGGTGATCGCCGAGTCGACGCGCTTAAAGTCGCCGTTGATTCGCTGCGCGATGTTGTCGTACAGCTCGCAAAGCGGCCATCCTTCCTTTCCGTTCGTGACCATGGGCGTGACGCCGATCGCCTTAAACTTCGGGACGGAGGCGATGATGTCTTCCCACGTCGTGGGAACGGGAACTCCGGCCTTCTTAAAAAGGTCCTTGTTGATATAGATGACCCACATATCGCCCGATATCGGGATGCCGTAAAGGGTTCCGTCGTAGACGTTGCCCTCGAGGGAGCCGGCCATGTATCCGTAGGACTTAAAGTCCGCGAGGTTCATCTTCTCGACGAGGCCCGCGTCGATAAGGGGTTTCATCATGCCGCTGAACGACCAGTACTTAAGGACGTCGGGGAGCTGGTTGGCGGTCGCGTAGATCTTTACCTTCTCCTGCCAGGGCTGATCCTGGTAGCTTTCGGTGACGATCTCGACCTCAGGATGGAGCGCCTTGAACTCGGCGTTGATCTTCTCGATGACCGCCCCGTACCCGTTCTTGCGATCGGGAAGGTTGTCGCCCATCTTGAGGATGACTTTTCCGTCCGATTTCTTCTTGCCGGTTCCCCCGGCCGCGAATACGGTCGAGACGGCGAGAAGCGCGCA
>DAOPXQ010000203.1:0-4534 GCA_035352395.1 Treponemataceae bacterium
GGAATGACGAGCCAGGAAATAAATACGCGAAAAAGTTTATTCGTTCTCCCTTTGAATGCAATGCGGTGCCCTTCGTATTCCGTCGCGTGCAGGAGATATGCGTGCGTTTGCCTGATTAGCGCGGGAAGATAGAGGCCGAGGGTTATCAGCGACAGAAGGCATCCTTTCAGGTAATCGCCGTAAAACGCGTAGAATGATCCCCTGAAACGGAATTTCGAATCGTTCAAAGAGAGTGAGTCGATTGTGCGGGAGTACGCGAAGAACGCCAAAAAGCCCGAAAGGACTAATAAAGGAAACGCGGCGCAAATCGCTATCCCGACGGTGATGAGCGTTTCCGCGAAGTTTGCCTTGTCGAGGAAGCGCATCCAGGAAAGCTCGAATAGTATAAGCGCGGCGACGCATGCCGCGAAGAGCCCCAGGAATGGTTTCCACCAGGATTTGCCGGAAAGAGTGGCGGAAAATTTCTTTTTCATCGGGGAATTCGCTCCTTACGCTTCAAACAAGTATACAGGAAAATCGTTGAGAGGTCTTGTTTCCTTTTGGTTTGTAATAAATCTCGAAAAAATCCATAGTAACGCGGTTTCTTCCTTGTGAATTCGTATAGCGGGGTATAAACTCAGATTAAATAAAAAAGTCCCGATATTGATCGGCAATGCTTTCAAGGGGGACTGTATGGGAGACACACCGCTAGACGTAACCGGAGTAAAAACCTTTTTCGTGGTTCCGGACCTTTCGCTTTTCCCAGAGGAAAACCTTCGTCATTTTTGCCTACAGGGATTTGAATCCTATTTCCTCGAAGCCGACCAGTATTGCCCCCTTGAATCGAAAATCGATATTCTTTTCTCCATTTTTCAGCAGGTAATCCTCTTTTTTAACATCGACCGCGAGGTTCATGGCATCGATTGGCCTTCGTACATCCGATCGCTCCAGAAAAAGTATGGCGAGCGGGCGATGATCGGCGTTATGTACTGCAAGAGAAACAACTTTGAGGAGGTCCGCTGGCTGGAACGCCTGTATCTTTACGATATCGGGATCGTGTGCGGATGCATCTCCCTCGAGTACCAAAAAGCCAAGAACCTTAGTCTCTTCATGAACGTTCTCATCGCGAACCAGGCGAATGGGCAACGTAAGCATATTCGGGCGATCTGCGACTCCGGTTTCAAGATGAACATGATGTATCGCGGAAAGCAGTTCCTTGGCTGCCTGCGGGACATTAGCATCAGTCATTTCTCGTGCGTTTTCCAGGGCGAGTGCCCGGAGCTGCCGCTTCACGAAAAGGTATACGACATGCAGATGAGCCTTCACGGCGTATTGATGAAAGTAAACGCCGTGTTTTGCCTGAAGCGCGTGATCGTGAACGGCGAGATCAGCGTTTTCGTGTTTCGTAGTTCCGACGATCGGGAAGGGCTCGATCCCGACCTGATGGTCAAGGTTAACGGCGTTATTTTCAACTCGCTGCAGGCGTGCATGATGTACCGCCTTAAGGCCGAGTTCGACAATGAGCGTCAGCGGCGATTGCGCGAACGCCAGGAAAAGATCGCGGCGCATCTCGCGCCGGAGGATCTCGTGCCCAATTCGAAGGCCGCGGAAAAACTCGTCAAGGAATTGGACGTGGCGAAACTTTTGGAAACGATAGGCTAACCGGATTCGCCGGTCAATCGGGCCCGGGGGCGCCGTGTTGCGCGGCCGGGAGGGTTACGGTGAAAACGGTTTTACCCGGATTGCTTTCGAAGGTAATCGCGCCGCCGCAGGATTGAATGATTTGCCTGCAACTATCCAGCCCCGAACCGAATGCCTGCCCGTTGGACGAGTGGTCCGGCTTAAGCAGGCTATCCTGTGTTTCCGCCGGGATGCCCGGCCCATCGTCCTCGATCTCGACGAAAGCGTATTTGTTCCATTCGCCGGTCCGTATCTTGATCGTGCCCGAGAAGCGCATCGATTGCGCGGCGATTCGTAGGAGCGTGATCCATACCTGCGTAAAGCGCGTCGGGGAGCCGATCGCCGTCGCGGGCAGCAACTCCAGTTTCGTGACTATCCCGTCCGTAAGCATGTTCCGCATCAGGGCGAGCACGGATTCGATGTCCCTGTCGATCCTGATAGGGACGCTTTCGTCCTCGGCGGCCGGCGAAAGATATGCCTTCAGTGCCGCCACGACCCCAGTCGCCTTCTTCGCGGATTCCGCCACGATCGCGGTCATCCTTCGGGCGATAGCCGTTTCCCCGGAGGTTTGGATAATCTCGGCGTCCTTTCCCGTTCCCAGGAACGGAACCAAGTCATCGACCTTTTCCCCGAGCCCGAGATACGAAAGCGTCTCGGCAAGGTCCGCTGGGCGCTCGAGCCCCCGCGCCTCCAGCTCGGCGGTGAGCTCGTAAAGCCGCTCTCGCGCCTCGGCGGTTTTCGCGGGGTTTCGGTTGCATTCAAGCCCGAGTCGCATGACCTCGTTGTGAAGGGTTTTCTCCCTCGGCGAAAGGGACGCGGTATAATCCGCCATCATCGGCAACTCGCCCTCGAGGAACTCGGTCAGCGTTCCCGCCGCGGTCGTGATGGCTCCAAGAGGCGTATTAAGCTCGTGCGCGATACCGGCGGAAAGCTGCCCAAGCGCCGTCATCTTTTCCGCCTCGATCAAGCGATTCTGCAGGAATTTCTGCTCCGTCATCGCGGCCTCAAGCTCGGAGGTGCGCAGTCGGACGCGCGTTTCAAGCGTGTTGTTCGCGTCCATGAGTTCCCGATTGCTCGCTTCGATTTTAACTGCTATATCGTTAACCGTTTCGATTACCGCGTCGATATCCGTGTAGCCCGAGAACTCGATTCGCGCGCTGTAGTCGCCGGAACCGATCGACTGTATTCCTTGAAACAATTGATTGAAAGCGAGCGCCGCTCGTTTCCTGAAGAAATATCGATTTGCCAGGTATGTCGCGAGGATGATTGAAACGATCATCAGCAACGTGACTAGGAGGAATCCGCCCAGCATTCCGTTCAGTACCTTGTCGCTGAATTCGATCTGAAGGGAGCCGAGTTCGATCCCCCGGAAGGATATTTTCCGCGATTCTTCCGGTATCCAAAAGGATGCGTTACCGACGCTGCGGGAGAAAACCAATCCGGACGCGGTAGAGAGGATCGTTACCCGCGAAATGCGGCCTGAATACAGCAGTGCCTCCCCGATGCGGGCGGTTTGCCTGTCGTCGATGTTGTAGAGCGGCTCGATTAGGATGGAGGATATCTCGTCCGCGGAGACGCTTGAGCTTTGGCGAAGCTCCCTGATCGCGAACGAGGCGATAAGCGTCACCGAAAGCAATTGGACTATGATAATTAAAAGCGATGAAATAACGATATTTAACCGACTGTACTCGCCCAGGAAGGATTTATTCATCAATTAACTCCGCGTTGTTCATTATCCATGCCATAAAATGTAACTCATGCGCATATATCAGTCAAAAACGGGAGAAAAAAAAGGGCTGTCCGACAAGTATTCCGCCCGACAGCCCCGATTAACGCCATAGTACGGCGTTTCGTCGTTACATCAATTCCTCGATATCCAGCTCTCCGGCGACGCATGGCGTGCCGATGGTCCAGTTTTCGAGGACTTGGGGATGAAGCTCGCCGAATATGCCGATGGCCTTTCCCTTAATCATTATCGACGCCTGGCGCCCGTGAATGAAGCGGGGGTCGTCGGAGTCGACAACCGAGTAATCATGGTCGAGGTAGTAAAGGAGGCTCGCCACTTGGCTTGCCGCCTCGTTGAAGTTCGCGTCGCTCGAGGCCGAAAGGAACCCGAGGTGTTGGCGGGTTCTCGTACCGGTGTTTTCGCTGTCTTCAAGGTATGCGACCTTACCGATCTCGAATATGCGGTGCGGATAGGCCGCGTTCCCCGAGGGCGCCTCGGCGGACAGTAGGCTCGGCAGGATCGACGGGCGCACGAACTGGTAGTTCTCGGTCATCGGGTTCGAAATCTCGATGACCTTTTTGCCCGCGCTCGAGTCGGCGATGTTCATTTTTTCGATATAGTCCTTTCCGGATCCGAGGTAATTGAAGATCATTTCCTGGTATCCAAGTCCGACCATAAGGCTCTTTGCCTTGCGGCTAAAGAGGGTGAGCGGGGTAAGGCGGCCGATGGTGAAGTCGCGGGGCTTGGAGGGCTTAAAGAAGCCGATTTCCTTGCCCATCATGACGTCCTCGATGATGTCCACTTCGTGGAGGAAGTCGTTGCGGTACTCGGGCGGCCAAATGGTTACCGTGTCGCCGGAGGTCTCCACCTCGTTGCCCATGCGCTCGAGGGCGTCGCGGATCTCGCCGCCGGAAAGCTCTGAGCCGAGAAGGCGATTGATCGCGGCGATCGTCGTGCTCGTGGATTTCTGGAAGTAGTACGGCGTAGTGATCGTCTTGCCGAGCCCGGTTTCGTAGGGATGTTCTACTTTGACGGGAAGTATCTTGTATCCGGCGTCGGCGAAATCGCACGCGACGATGCTGGTGGCGAGCACGAGGGACGGCATGTCGGTACCCGTCATCTCGACGAGGAGGTCCGAATCGCCGACCT
>DAOPXQ010000204.1:0-4527 GCA_035352395.1 Treponemataceae bacterium
CGCGGTCAAGCCTCCGTTCCATTCCGTCCTCTTCGAAGTCGCGGAGAAACACGATGACGGTCGCTTCCTCGACGGAGCCGCGTATGTCGAGCGGGCAAAAATAGCCGAGGTATCCGTCGGTCGTTTCGGGGCTTTCCTGCGCGGGTAGGGACGCGACGAAGCACGCGGCCATGGTCGCGGCGTTGACGAGCTTTCCTCGCGCCGCGCCTAGGTGCGCGGAAACCCCGGTAAACGAGACTTCCGCCTTCCAGGCGTTAAAGCACTCGGTCTCGATTTCGCCTTCCTGCCCGCCGTCGACCGTGTAAAAAGCCTTCGACTTTAGCTCGCCGAGCGGAACGTGATCCATTCCGTGCCCGGTTTCCTCGTCGGGGCTAAAAAGAAGCTCGATCGGGCCGTGGGGAAATTCCGGATGGGCGATGAGCCATTCGGCCATCGTGACGATGCCCGCGAGCCCCGCCTTGTCGTCGGCGCCGAGCAGGGTAGTCCCGTCCGACGTGATTATGGTGTCAGCTTCGCCGCGCGCATATGCCTCGCCGCAAGCGGCAAGGTCTTTATCCGTCGCGGGGTCGATGAAGAATCCTTCTTTAAGCGTAATTATCTTGCCGTCATATTTCTCGTGGGTTATCGGCTTTACGCCGTCGCCGGGGGCGTCCGACGCCGTATCCATGTGCGCGCAAAGTCCGAACGACGGTTTACTCTCGAGTCCGGGGGTCGCGGGTACCCGCGCGAGCACGTACGAGCGTTCGTCCAGGCGGACGTCGGCGAGGCCGATGGCCTTTAGCTCCTCGGCAAGGGATCGCGCGAATTCCGTCTGCGCGTCGGTGGAGGGAAATAGTCCCCGCTCGGCCCTTTCCATGTTGCTTTGCGTACCGCGGGCCGCGTACGCGAGAAAGCGCCGCAGGAGCGGCGCCGACAGATCCTCGTCGTGCATATTGGCCAGAGTACGATATTTGCCATTCGGCGTCAACTTGCCGATCGCCCGATAAATAGATACCATATATGCATGAGTTCTATACCCGCATATCCCGATTTCGCCCCTATCTCCCTGGAGATGGCCCGCGAGATCTCGCCGCACCTCGTGCAGCTTCCCGACGGCGTGTCCGAATACAGCTTTGCGGGGCTCTATCTGTTCCGCTATCGCTACGATTATCGGGTATCGATCAAGGACGGTCTTCTCGTCGTTTCCGGGGTGGATGGCGGCAGGCGTTTTTTCCTGACGCCGTGCTGTAAGACGAGTATCGAGTCGATCCGCGAGCTTTTTCACGACCATGACGAATGGAAGCTGATCTCTCCCGCCTTTTTAGCGCTTAACAGGGAGGCGATCGAGGGGGCTGGACTTACCGTCGAGCCCGATAGGGACAACTTCGATTACGTGTATCTTAAATCCGATTTGGCCACGCTATCCGGGAAGAAGTACCATAAGAAAAAGAATCACGTGAACGCCTTTGAGCTGTCATACCCGAATTTCAGCCTGCGCCCGCTCGATCTGACCACTAAGGCCGACGCGGACGCGGTTTTGGAGTCCTGGGTCGGCCACGAGGAGAATCCCGACAACACCGATTACCGCGCGGCGAAGGAATCCCTCGAGTTGCTCGATCAGTTCGACATGTCGGGGCTAGTCCTATACGTAGACGGCATGGCGGTCGCGTGGACCCTCGCCGAGACGGTCGCCGGCGGAAAGATGTCGGCCGTACATTTCGAGAAGGCCCGCATCGAATTCCGTGGGGCGTATCAATACATCAATTACGCCTTCGCGAAGTCCCTGCCCGAGACGATCGAATTCGTGAACCGCGAGCAGGATCTCGGCGACGAGGGCATGCGTCAGGCAAAGCTTACGTACCGGCCGTCGGGTTTCGTGGAAAAGTTTCGCGTCGTCCGGCAATAGCCCGGGTATGTTGCTCTCAAAAAATCGTATATACTAAAAAGAGTGAGTTTCGGAGGTCGAGATGGATTTGGTCAGCACCCGCACCGGCGGCAAGACGGTCAGTTTTCGCAACGCGGTTTTGGACTGCATGCCCGCGGACGGCGGGCTGTACGTTCCCGCGCGCGAGGAGGATCTGCGTCCCTGGATTATGTACATGGACGAAACGACCGCTTTTTCCTCCATCGCGGGAACTCTCACGTCCGCGCTTCTGCGCGAGGAATTCAGTCCCGTCGTCTGCGAGCGCATCGCGGCGGCGGCATTCTCCGGCTATAGCCCGGAACTGCGCCAGCTTGACGAGAAGCTATATTCCCTGGAACTTTTTCACGGTCCGACGGGTTGCCATAAGGATTTCGGCCTGGCGTGGCTCTCGTCCGCCCTCGAGCATATCTGCGCCATGGAAGAACGTACCTCCATGGTTCTCGCCGCTACCGCGGGAATGTCCGGAAGGAGCATGGCGACCGCCTTTTCCGGAAAGAAACGGCTTAAGACGGTTCTGGTCTATCCCAAGGGCTCGCTGATGGGGCTCGATCCCTCGTGTCTCGCCTGGAACGGGGGAAACATCCTTCCTGTTGAGGTGGAGGGGAGCCTTGCCGACGCGCAGTCTTTGGTTCGCTCTCTTTACGGCGACCGCGCCCTCGTTGAGAGGCATGGGCTGACGCTCGCTAACACGATCAATATCGGTCGCCTCCTGCCCCAGGTCTTTTTTTACATGTACGCGTTTACGCGCCTGCGGAAAAAAGTCCGCGGGGATATCTTTTATTCCGTGCCCTCGGGGAATTTCGGGAATCTCGTGGCGGGTCTCTACGCCTGGAAATTCTCCCTGCCCGTGAACGGTTTTATCACCGACGCGTCGGCCGCCCTCTCATGCGACGTCACGGGACGATGCGTTTGCCTTGATTCGGACGTCGCCCTTTGCTCGCGCGGTCCCGCCGATCCCGCGAGCCCGTCCAACATAGAGCGGCTCGAGCAGGTATTCGAGGTCAATCCGATGATGCTGCGCGGCCTCGTGTATCCCTCCGCGGTCCCGAAGGATCGTTTGCCCGCTCTTATGCTCGAAGCCCGGAAGAAATACGGCGTGTTCATCGACTCCTCGACCGCCGCGGCCTATGGCGCGATCGACGCGTTTCGCGACAGGGTCAATTCCGACGAGGGCATCGTCGTGCTCGTTTCGAAGGACCATCCCGTGTTTGAGGCGGACGGTATCCGGAAGATTTGCGGGGAGGCTCCGTCTATCCCGGAAACGATGCTGCGCGCCAAGGAACCGGTGAAGGGCTCTCAGGTTATCCCCGCCGATCCCGAAAGGCTTAAGGGGATTCTTGAGGGATTCGCGTAAAACCGCGCCGTGATTTCCCCCTTAAAAACTTGCGCGTTGAAACAAAAAACATTATACTGATTGGGCTGCTAGAAGGGGTTTGTTATGGCATATAAACTTGATGGGGCAAAATTCGACACTCTTGACGAGCTTGTGGAGGCTTTGTACCCCCTCTACTCCGATAAGATGTCCGTCGAGGAATTCAAGAAGTACGCGGAAGAAAACGCCCAGAAAAGCTGATCCGTCGGTCGGGCACCGATGAACGCGCGCTCCCGCGCAAGCCTTAAAAGGCCTGCGCGGGGGCGCTTTTTTTTTATCTGCCGTCCCCGGTAGGGATGCCCGTGATTTTATACTCCGATGCCGCAATCGTCGCGAAGGCCTTTCTTCGCCCCCTCGCGATTCCGATCGCCCAACCCGCGCGCGTAGCCCATGCCGCGAGCGCGACCGCGTCAACTAGGGCTTCGGCCTTTTCCTTATTGAACCACTCGATACCGTCCCATACGTGAGCCTCGATCGCGTTTTTAGCCGAGGGGTTAGCGAGAACCGCGGCGTATATCCGCGGGAGGTCTTTCCCGTACTTGCGCTTTGTCGAGTCGCGGAGCGGCATTAGGGCGGTAAATACCCTGATGGCGTCGAGGTTCGCCGGAGCGCTCGTTATGCCCGTCGCGCCCGTCGCCTGCGCGACGCATTCCTGGATCTTGCGGTCAAGGTCCCATATGCCGACCAGTGAAAGCGCGGTCTCTCCGGGGCGTTCAGTCCCGGCGACGTCGCGGAGCCCGTCGAGGATCGCGGCGGCCGCGGCGCATACGGCGAGCCCGTGCCCGGTACTAAGCCGGTTGGCCATCGCGCCGCCGAAGAACCAGGCGGCGCGCGGATTGCATAGACGCGACAGTGTCCGGGTCAGATGACGTTTCGCGACTTCGAAGCCGGTTCCCCGCGCGCGGCCCTTGATGCCGGGAATCGCGCCCGCGCCGTAATTACCCTCGATGAATTTGTCGCACGTCGCATAGAACGCGATCGCTTTGTCGCCGATTGCGGCGATCGTTTTCCGCGCGAGTATTCTTGCGCTCGCGGGTTGTGCCCCTCGCGCGGCTGTCAGTGTTTTCACCGCAATGAAAAACTCAGGTGTAGCGAGGTCGGAAAGCGCGGCGTACAGTTCCTTCAGAACGATGTTCTGCATGCCCATGTGGATGTCCGGGATGCCCCTTCCGCCAAGCGAGTCGTGGAGCGCGCGGTATCGGCCGTCCGCGTCGTCTACCTCGCGGATGTCGACGAAGGCTTGCGTTTGAAA
>DAOPXQ010000205.1:0-4505 GCA_035352395.1 Treponemataceae bacterium
TCCTGACGCACCCCGCGGTCCTCGAGTGCGCGATCACCGCCGTCCCCGACCCGGATCGCGGCCAGATCGTCAAGGCGACCGTCGTGCTCACGAAGAACTACACCGCGAGCGACCAGCTCGTCAAGGAACTGCAGGACCACGTCAAGCACGCCACCGCGCCGTACAAGTATCCGCGCGTCATCGAGTTCGTGAAGGAGCTCCCCAAGACGATCTCCGGCAAGATCCGCCGCGTCGAGATCCGCGAGGGCGATAATAAGTAATTGACCGTTATTAAAGTAAGGCCCCGCGAGATGAACTGACCCCCTGAAAGTAGACACTTCAGGGGGGCAGTTCAGTTCATCTCGCGGGGTTTTTTATTCCCAGGGGTTCAGCAATTCCACGCCCGCCCGGGCGAAGTTCGCGACGTTGCGCGTCGCGAGCGTGGCTCCTGCGCGAAGGGCGCAGGCGGCGATGAGGCTATCCATGAGTGGCATTGGGGTACCTGAGGCCGTTAGACGAGCCGAGAGCGTGCCCCATATGAGCGCCGCTTGCCCGTCAAAATCGACGATTCGTCCGGCAAAGCGCGCGTTCAGTTGCTCGAGCCAGATTTCCAGGAGATTCCTTTTGCTGCCCGGTTCCAGTCGCTCAATCCCTCGTTTTAGTTCCCCGAGCGCAAAGACGGGAATGTAGACCGCATCCTCCGGGATCGAGTCGAGCCAATTGACGCACGCGGGATTGGGCGTGGGCTTTAGTTGCTCCGAGAGAACGCAGGTGTCGAGCAGTATCACAGATCGACGTCCCGGGAGAACTCGCGCGGGCGCGAAATGTCGAGCTCGACGCGCGGCGCGGACGCGAAAAACGAGGAAAGAGCCCCCTGTTTCCTGAAAATGGCGCGGTATTGGTCGGCTGCTATGACGACTACGGCGTCTTTACCGTGTCGGGTAACGACGCACGGCTCACCGGAAATCGTGTCGTTAACGAGTTCGCTGAAGCGCGCTTTGGCATCTTGTAATGTCCACGTTGTCATACTATCCACCTCTCTTGAAGCATAATCTAACCAGTCAGACTAGTCAAACATAATCGCGAAGTAAGCGCCATGGGCCTTTTTTTTGACAGAGCGGAATTCGCATGGTAGAGTTACTGGTTCGCGTTTATCACAAAAAGTACATCCAATAAACGAGGAGATGTACATGGCAAAAAGATCGATTAAGCGGCGGTTGGCCTTCGCGCTCGTCGCCATGTTCGCGGCTTGCGGCGTTGGGATCGTCGCGATATCCGCCATAACGCTCGGGAAGGGCCTTTCTTCGTACTTCCAGAAGGACTTCTCGTCCAGCGTGTCGCTGTTCAGGGCCGCGCTCGACGCGGATCAAAAGGGAATGATAGCGACCCTTGACTGGGTCGCAAACGATATGGGATGCGCGACCGCGTTGCGCGCGGGCGACGTTATCGCGCTTTCCAGGATCGCCGACCTCTCCATGGCGATCGGTCGCTCCGACCGCGTCACGTTCGTGAACGCGCGCGGGTTCGACGCGCAGCAGGGGTGGCCCGCGGAGCCCGTCGATCTCGTCGCGCGCGCGCTTGCCGGAGAGACCGTCGAGGGCACGATGGTCGACGAGTCCCGCTACACGATCGTGCGCGGTTGCCCAATACTCGACGGGGACGAGATAGTCGGCGCCGCGTTCGCGTACAAGGAACTGGCGACGGAAGCCGCCATCGACTCGTATTCGCGCGGTCTCGGGGCGGACGTTTCCTATTACTTCGGGACTCGGCGGGTCATGACGACGCTACTCGGGCCGGACGGGAATCGCGCAGTGGGCGACGTGCCGGTCGATCCCGCGATCAAGCGCGCCGTTCTCGCTAAGGGCATGGAATACACGGGCTCGCACGAGGTGTTCGGCGAGCCGTATCAGGCTCTGTACCTTCCGGTAAAAAACTCGAAGGGTGCGGTCGTCGGGATGTATTTCATGGGACGCTCCATGAAGGGAATTCTCGGCATCTCGCGGGGGCTCATGTTCGTGCAATGCGGGCTCATCCTCGCGGCCGTCATAATCCTCCTCGCGTGGACCGCCCTGATCATCGATCGCGTCGTTGTTCACCCGCTTTCGTCGGTCAGCTCGGCCATGCATAACCTCGCGTCCGGGCACGCCGACCTTTCCTTCCGCCTGCCCGAGACGGGAGGCGCCGAATTCGGCGAGATTTCCCGCGACGTCAATTCCTTCATGCGGACCATGGGCTCCGTCGTGCTTGGGCTTTCGTCCGATCAGTCGGCGCTGTCCGCCGTCGTAGGCGAATTAGGCCAGAACGCGTCGGAGTCATCGAGCGCGACCGCCCAAATCCTTTCCAACGTCGAGGCCGTGCGCGCGCAGTTCGCGGCGCAGGATGAAAGCGTCAGGCGGACCAAGGACGTCCTTTCGCGCTCGGCGGAGAGCGTCGCGCGGCTTGATTCCATCGTGCGCGAGCAGGGCGAGGGAGTAACCGCGTCGTCGTCGGCGATCGAGGAGATGGTCGGGAACATCGGCGCCGTCTCCGGCTCGGTCGCGAAGATGGGCGAGCGTTTCAAGGCGCTGAAGGAAACCTCGCAGCGCGGCAAGGACACGCAGGCCGCGGTGGACGAGCGCGTCAACAAAATAGCGGAACAGTCGCGCGTGCTGATGGAGGCGAACGAGACGATCGCGAAGATCGCCGCGCAGACGAACCTTCTCGCGATGAACGCCGCGATCGAGGCCGCGCACGCTGGCGACTCCGGCGCGGGCTTCTCCGTCGTCGCCGACGAGATCAGGCGGTTGGCCGAGACCTCGAGCGCGCAGTCCAAGGCGATTCAGACCGAGCTAAGGAACATTTCGGCGTCGATCGTCGACGTCGTTTCGTCGTCGAAGGACTCCGAGGAGGCGTTTGGGCTCGTGGTGTCCGCGATCGCCGAGACCGAGGCCCTCGTGCTCGAGATCGACGGCGCGATGTCCGAGCAGAAAGAGGCGTCGACGCAGATCCTCGGCGCGCTGCGCGACATGAACGGCCTTTCCTCAGGCGTGCGGGACCAAACCGAGCGGATGCGCGCGGGCTTAGAGTCCGTGGTGTCCGAGATGGACGCGCTCGCGGAGAAGTCCCGCGCGGTGCTCGGCGGCGTCGGCGAGATGGCCGCCGGGGCGGACGAGATCAGCTCCAGCGCGCGCTCGGTCCTTTCGCTATCCGAAAAGACCCGGTCGACCGCCGACGCCATGGGCGAGCGGCTCTCAAGCTTTTCCGTATAGCGAGTCGAGCGTCGCGATGCCGCCGGCCGTGCGGAAAACGGCGCGCCGCGCGGCGGCTATCGCGGAGGGCTCCATCGAGTCTTCCTGCGCGTTCACGATAAAGTCCGCCTCAACGAGGATTCGGAAGTCGGCGCGGTCGACCTTGTCGTACGAATGATGGTTCCCGACGAGATAGAGGACGCGCGCCACCACGCCGTCCGGGATACCGAGCGGCGCGAGGATACCGCCCGCGACGGGCGGCCTTGATGGTTATTCCCCGATCTCGAGGTAAAGGTCGAGTCGGAGGTTGCCGGGTTTCGAGGGCTCAAGTTCCTCCTCGAACCATCGGGGTCTTGCGTGCGGGCGTAGGCCTTTCTCCCGGATCAGCTCGTTCATCCGCTTCCAGCCATCCTGAATCCACTTGCCGGAAGGATCGCTCTCGAAATTCCCCTCGATGCCGGTGACGAGGAATTTTCCCGCGCGGATGACCGTCGTGGGCGCGCTGCCCGCGTCCTCGCCCGGTTCAAGCGTAATGAGTAGGCGATAGCCCTCGTTGTCCGGGTCGTTCGATTGATTCCCCTTGCGGTCGATGTTGTGTCCGAACACGCGGCGCGGCTTTCCGGTCGCGGGCCTGTCCTTGAGCCATGCGTCGAGCGCCTCGTGAGCCTTGCTCTCGCTGTCGGGCGCGAAGCCGTCAAAGTACGCGACCGTCTGGTCGCTCAGTTCCTTCGTGATGATTCCCATGTACATCTCCTTGATGAGCGCGATTTTTTCGAGTCCCGCGCGGAAGGGCCGGCCCTTCCGGTAATCCGCGGGACCGACGCCGAATTCCTCGGCGAAGGCCCGGGTGAACGCCTCGTGGCTCCGGTAGCCGGAGTCGAGCGCCACGTCGAGCACGGTTGAATCCGGGGAGTCGAGGAGTATCCTCGCGCGCTCAAGGCGTCGCCGCCTCGCGTAGTCGCGGAAGGTAAGGCCGGTGACGGCCCAGAACCACGTTACGAAGCTCCGGTCGGACATTCCCGCCTCGCGCGCGGCATGTGCCCTTGCCGCGCTTCCCTCTCCCCTGATCGCCGCGCCTCGGTTAACGCGGTCCTCGAGATAATCGACGCTCTTTTGTATTTGTTCGTATATTGTCATGACACTATCGAGTATGCCATCGCGCGGCTCTTTTCGCTTGCCATTTCGCGCAAATCGCGCGAATCGAGTAAATCGCGCGAATCGAGTAAATCGCGGGAGTCGCGCGAGGACCGTCAACTTTACATTTTCCGCAATACTGTTATAATCGATTTATTATGATGC
>DAOPXQ010000206.1:0-4436 GCA_035352395.1 Treponemataceae bacterium
AACTCAAGGGGTCGCAGCGCCTCGTCCGCGGTTGCCGCCGTCTCAAGCATGATCGTCCAATTAAGATATACTTTTTCCGGTTCAATCCCGTCTATGTTCGGGATGCGATCCGCGTTGGCGGTGCACTCGTATCGCCCGAGACTTTCTACCAACGAGAAAGCCGCCTCGAATTTTATGCCATGATAAAGGATGTCTTCCTGGGGAAGAATCGTGATCTCGTACAGAGAGGGGGCTCTCTGCTGAATGGTAGTGATCTTTTTTTCTTGTGGCGAGGGCAATGGATTCTCTGTCGGGGGCATGCCGATTGTGCCGCGGATCTTCCGTATCTCAGCCACGATCGCGTCGGTTTCGTCCTGCGGCATTCCGGACTCGAGCAACTGCTGGATGCAATCCTTCGCGCGAAGCCCGAGCGCGATCGCCTCTTGGCTTATGGGTATCGTTCCCTTTCGTATATCGTCAAACAGGTATTCGACTTGATGCGCGAATTTCGAGGCGTCGTCGAAGCCGAACATCGCGCCCGATCCCTTAATGGTATGAAGGGATCGGAAAACGTCGTGTATCGACGCCTTTGTCTCGGGGTCCTTCTCCAGGGACAGAAGCGCCGTCTCGAGCGTCGCGAGCAGGTCTCGCGATTCCTCGAGGAAAAAATCCTTTCCGTCGCCGGTCATCCGGTGCGCTCCACCATCGTAAAGTGGTGCTCAAACCTGATTCCCGAAAGCGACGATCGGCGGAGCACGGGATGCTCGCGCGGAAGTTGGAAAATCATAAGGTGCTTTCCGTCGTTCATGAGTGTGTTCGATAGTGAGTAAAGAAGTTGAATGAAGGTAATGTCGATGGTCGTCAAGCCCGATAAGTCAATCGCTATAATGGGTTTGTCAATCCTTGACAGTTTCCTGAACTCATCGGCGATGACCCGTGACTCATCGACTTGCGCCTCTCCCTCAAGCGCGACGACCGCTTCCCGCTCGGTGATTGTGACTTTTATTTCCATGTTTTAAGGATAGTTCGGCGTGTTTTAGAATGCAAGGAAAACGGACACCGTTTATGCGTTCTCTGTTATGGCAAAATGGAAAACGGGGAATTATACTTTATCGCATGAGGCTTAAATCATTTCTAACAATCTTCGCGGCGGCCCTCTCGTTGGCCGCGGCTTTCATCGCCGCGTACTACTCGGTTGACGGCTCGGCGTTTGCGGGTATCGCCTCGCTGGTGGCTTTCGCTTCAGCGGGACTTTCCATGGCATCGTTGCTCGCGAACTCCCGCCCTGTCGGGAAAGGCGCGGGCAATGAAAGCGTTGCCCTCGATGAACCTGATAAGGTCGCAAGCGATCCCGTGATGGAATTGGTGCGGATGATACGCGAGGGCGGCGAGGCGGCGTTCGCGCGCCCGATCGACGCGGGGCTTTTTCCCGGGATGGGAAAGCTAATGGGCTCGGGCGACGTCGATGGAATGATCGCAGGGATCGGAGAGATCAGGCGCGACATCGAGCGATCCGACGCGGTAATCAGGAAACTCGTAGACAGGCTCGTCACTGATTGCTCCGTGCTCCTTCCGCTCGCCCGGTCCGTCATGAAGTCGATACCGGGAAAGACCGAGGAAGCGGCCTTTGTCGTGATTGAGCGCTTTATAGCCGTGCGCGAGCTGTCGTCCACGGCGGCCGCGAAGGCTAAGTCCCTGCGCGAGGAAACGGAAAGCGACGACAAAGGGGTTTCCATCTCGCGAACCGCCGAGGACACGCGCGCGGCCGTAAAGAAGGAGCGAATCGTCGTAAAGGAGCTTTCGCGCGCCCTGCGCGAAAACCGCGAGCACCTGGGTGCGATGAGCGGCGAGATCGGCTCGGGCATCGATCTTCTGAAGAATATTACCGAGATAACCGAGCGCTCGAAGCTGATTGCCTTCAATATGTCCATAGAGGCCGCGAGGCTGGGCGAATCGGGAAAGGGGTTCAAGGTGATCATCGCCGAGCTCCATAGACTCAACGAGAAAACCTTCGATTTCTCCCGCCGGGTCTCGGGGCTGCTCGAGCGGCTTGGTGAGTATAATACCATCCTTGTGGAGAGCGTCGAGGTCAAGGCGGGAAACGTGATAAAGGAAGTCGAGAGCGGCATGGACGCGTCCGAGACGGCTGTTGAGTCGCTCATCGGCGCATCGAAGCGCACGCAGGAATTTACGAGGGAGATCGCCGATATATCCGAGCGGATAGACCATGACCTGCAGGGCGTCCTCGAGTCGCTTCAGTTTCAGGACATCACGAGGCAGATGATAGACGGGGCGATGAGCATACTGGACATGCTTTCCGACTCCCTTGCCGAGTGTCGCGAGGGAGATATGGTCTTGATCGACGAGCGGGCGAAAAACGAAAGGTTCGATAAGGTTCGAAGGAAACTGGTGGCGGACGCTAAAACCATCGGGGAAAAAGACGCGCTAATGGAGGTTTGTCTATGAAGTTTCTTTCTGTTGACGATTCCGCGACGATGAGAAAGATCATCGCGCTTACGCTGAAGGGCGCGGGGTACGACGTGCAAGAGGCGGAAAATGGCCTTCAGGCCCTCGACGCGCTGAAGGGCGCGAAACCCGACTGCATTATACTCGACATTAACATGCCCGAGATGAACGGCATCGAATTCCTTAAGGAGAGGACGAAGACGCCGGCGTATTCGAATATTCCCGTAATCGTG
Source organism: Treponemataceae bacterium (assembly GCA_035352395.1). Taxonomy (GTDB): domain Bacteria; phylum Spirochaetota; class Spirochaetia; order Treponematales; family Treponemataceae; genus Teretinema. The sequence goes on from DAOPXQ010000206.1 coordinate 2,679, forward strand.
CTCACGACGCAGGACGAGGACGGCCTCAAAAAAGAAGCCCTGTCGCTCGGCGCGAAGGGCTTCCTGATAAAACCGTTTCAAAAAGAGGCTTTGCTTTCGGCGATCAATACCTGTATCGCACCGAGTTAAGCGATATCTCGATGGGTTCCCCCTCCGCGTCCATGCGGAGGCGGGCGACCTGCTCTCCTGGCGACGCGTCGTCGCCGTATTGATATTGAGGTAATTCAAGCAAAAACTCCGTCCCCGAACCGAAGTAGTTGGTAAGAAACGAGCCGGAAATAATATTCAGGATCTCAAGCATCGAATCCTCGATGTTTTTTTTCGCGCCGGGTTTTCCTTTCGCCTCGTCGTCATAGAGCGATTCGGCGATGCGATCGAGCGTCGATTGCGTGAATGAAAGCCTTACGCTGCAGGAGAGCGGGCTTAGGACGTTGATGGACGCGCATCGCGTCGCGTTGGACGGCGAACCGCTTTCGCGATTCTGGACGTCGATGAAGGCGGTTTCCGCGAATACGTCCGTCACGCAGCGCGAGAGTACCTGTTTCGACCGTTCGGGATCGAGCGCGTAAGTCATGTCATTCCTCCTAACGCGATTTCTATTTTTTCGGGAGATATCGGTTTCTTGATGATCGACGCGACGCCGAGCTTCTTCATCTCGGTCTCGACCGATCCGTCGGCGATGCTCGACGTAATGATTACCGGGATCGCCGAAGTCGAGTCCTTGTTTTTCAGGAGTCTGATGAAGGTTTGCCCGTCCATCTTCGGCATGTTTATATCGGAGAAAATCAGATCGGTTTGGGGATTCTCGTCGATGAGCGCTAGGGCGTCGATACCGTTCTCCGCAAAGAGGAATTTATCCACCGCCACTCCCGTCATCTGAACGCACTTCTGAATGATCATTTGCGAGGTCGGCGAATCGTCGACGATCATTACGGTTTTATACGCCATACCGCCTCCTATATCTTCCATTGCTGGTTTCCCGAGGATATCGTCGTCTCGCCGTCGAGCGCGCGCACGGATACTGTGCGGCTAATCTCGCCGCCGGTGTCTTCGGCAATGGCTCCGAGCGAGCTTTTCCACAGTATTTTTTTCGCCGCGAGCAGATTGCGCTTACCGATGTCGAAAAAGCCCTTGTCGTCCATGACGGACGCGCCGCCCGCGATCTTTACCCGAACGTTTTGCTTGAGCGATCCCAGTTGCTTCATTTCCTCGATCATTAAGGGAAGTCCCGTATCAGCGAAATACCCGGGCCGTGATTTTGCCTTTTCGGGATCGATGGAAGACTCCGGAAGCGCGATATGGATCATGCCGACGATTCCGGTCTTTACGTCATGTATAATGACCGCGATGCATGACCCGAGGGCATAAGTCTTTATTATGTCATCGGCGTTGCGCGCGACGGCCCATTCGCCGATTCCGACGTTTACGACGCTCATTGCGCGCTCCGTACCGGCGATCGCTCGCGGATCAGCGAAAGTATCGCTGCGGTCGTTCTTTCCAAGGGGACGAGGGATTCGGCGGCGCCGAGTTTCCACGCCTCCATCGGCATGCCGAAGACGACCGAGCTTTCCTCGTCCTGAGCGATGCATCTGGCGCCGGATTCGCGCATGCTGAGCAGTCCGCTCGCGCCGTCCTTTCCCATTCCCGTAAGGAGTACGCCGACCGCGCCATCTCCGGCGCTTCGGGCGACCGATTCGAACAGTATGTCGACGGAAGGCCGGTGGCCGGAGACTTTCTCGCCGTCCCTACAGCGTATGG
>DAOPXQ010000207.1:0-3458 GCA_035352395.1 Treponemataceae bacterium
CGACTGACCCAGGAAGTCAAGCAGGTTATGGATATCTCGGAGTCGACCCTATACCCGGTACTTAGGCGGCTGCAGAAAAACGGCTGGTTGACGACCTATGACGAGCCGTATCAGGGCCGAAACCGTAGATACTACCGGATTACCAGCGAGGGATTGACCCAGCATACGCTCTATGTGCGCGAATGGAAAGAATATCGCCAGAAGATCGAAGGGATCTTCGGAGGAGAGACCGGAATATGACACGAAATGAATTCATGCGGGAGCTAAAGGAACGGCTTGATCGCCTTCCCTCGGGCGAACGCGACGCGGCCCTCGCGTATTACGAAGAATACTTCGACGAGGCCGGTCCCGACCGCGAGCAGGAAGTGATCCGCGAATTGGGCAGTCCCGCGAGCGTCGCTTCCAGGATACTCGCCGAGTACGCCGTTAAGGCTGCCCGTCAGTCGCCGTATAACCCGCGCAAGGGGTTTTCCGCGTTTTGGGCCGTGCTTCTCGCGGTATTCGCGGCGCCGATGGCGATCCCCGCCGTCATCGTCGTGGTCGCGCTGATGGTCGCCGGTTTCGCGGTTGTATTCGCGGTCGGGGCCGCCGCGGTCGCCATCTTCATCGGCGGTCTGGGGCTTTTCGTTTCCGGCTGCTTTGGGCTTATGTCCTCTCCCGCGACGGCGTTGATCCTGTTCGGGGCCGCGTTCCTTCTGTGGGGCATCGGCAAGATAATTTTCGTGATCGTCGGGTCGGTGGTTTCGATCCTCGGCCAGACGGCCGCGTGGGCGTTTGGACGGAAAAAAGGAGACTATAATGCGAGGTAGGCATCCGGGACATTCCTTATGGAACGCGCTGATGCTCATATGCGTCGGGTGCGTGCTCATCGCCATCGGCTTGAGTTTCGGCGGGCATTGGGCCGCCGCCCGCTATCTGCCTTGGGAGTGGGATCGCGTCGGCCATGGCCGATCATGGGACGGCGGAAAGGACGAGACGATCACCCCCGTCGAGGAAACCTCCGGGACGATTCCTTCAGGGGTAAAGCGCCTGGAAATGGAACTCAAGGCCGCGAGCCTCGTCATCAAGTCGGGGGAGTCCTTTTCATACCGAACGATCGGCATGGACGGCCGCACGTTCGAGGTAACCGGCTCGGGCGATTCGTTCAGGCTCGAGGAACAGGGCTGGCGCCACTTCTTCAGTCTCGGGGAGGATTTTACCCAGCGTACGGTGGAGATCACGATCCCCGCCGGCATGCGCCTTGAAGGTTGCAATATTCAGGTCGGGGCCGGTAAGGTAACGATCGACGGCCTTGACGTGGATCGGTTCAGGATAGAAAGCGGCGCGGGCGTCATCGACGCGACCGACGTAAACGCGAGCGACGCGCTCGTAAAGACCGGCGCCGGTTCGATCCGGTTCAAGGACTGCTCGTTTACAGACGCCAACTTCGAGACCGGGGCCGGGCGCATCGAGTACCGCGGGCGCCTGCTTGGCAGAAGCCGCGTCTCGACGGGCGCGGGATCGGTCGAGCTTGCGCTTGATGGGTCCGAGGACGATTACCGCATCGACTATGCCCGGGGGATCGGTTCCGTCAAGGTTAACGGAAGTGAGTTCAACGGGGTAGGCGACGGGCAAGCGGGGAACCGCGACGCCGATCGCGAGCTCCGGATCGAAACCGGGGTTGGCTCCGTTCAGATTCGATTCGACTGAGATAATGTGCGCGCCCGGAAGCGCGATCGATTATGATTAGGATATGGACATACGGAACTTCCAGGCGATCCGGGACGCCATCGTTCGAAGTTTTGAGACTATCCTGGACGACGAGTACGATTTTCTCGGGTCCCGTCGGGACCTCATCCTCCAGGAACGGCCTTGCCTTGAGCGGCTGCTTTCGCGGATAGAGTCACGGCTCGTCCTCGATCCGTCGTTTAACCCTTGGGCGGGTTTTTGCGTGTCGCTCGACGATAAGGGGTATTCCCCCTCGTCGCGCCACCGAACGGTAAGCCTTAACGTCGCGCCCCCGCGATCCGTCGGGGTCGTGCACGGAACGTTCGATCCCTTTCACCTCGGTCACCTCATCATGGGCCTCGATGCCATCGCCGATGGCTCCTGTGACCTGATCGTCTATATGCCGAATTCCGACCGCTCGGCCGGCGGTTCATCGGTTAAGCCGAACAAGAGCGCGCACCCCTGGCGCATGCGTACCGTGCTCTCGGGCGGGGCGGACGACTTTTTCCCGCTGACGCGAGTCTCCACCTTCGCGAGGGAGGGCGACCTCGCGCGCGCGTACGGACGGCTCGTCGACGCGAACCGGGAAATCGTGGAAGGGCCTTCCGGGCTCGATATCGTCATTATCATCGGCTCGGACATCGTGCTCAGGCCGGATTTCATCGAGTGGTCGAATCCCGCGTACGCGCGAATCGCCGCGCTCGCGCCCGGCGGCGGTCTGCGACTGCGCTTCCGCGTCGTCGAGCGCGGTGGGCATTCCGCCTCGGCCGATGGCCGCGCGGTGCGCGATATACTCCGGGACTTCGACTTTCCGCACGAGATCGTCAGCGAGGTTTCCGGGGCCTCGTCGTCTTCCATCAAGCAGGACTGCGCGAGCGCGGTCTATCTGTATCCCCGCGAGATAAGCCTCCTTGAGGCCTTCCTCCTGTACTCTCCCGACGCGGGGGCTCGCGCGTGATCTCTTCCCGGAATCCCTGCGACTGGACCGTCGGTCGGGTTCTCGATCTCGTTCGACTCGCCGCGCGGCTCGATTGCGGTGTGCCCGTCCTTGAGGATAGCCCATACGCGGTAAAGGCTATCCGCATCCTGAAAAAACTGTCCTGGCGCGATCTTGAGGCGCCGATGCCGGACGGGAAATCGCTCCTCGCGCGGTTTGACGAGCTTGGCTGCTCGGCCCTGGCGCGATTCGTCTCGGACTCGGGCGCCGATCCGGAGCTTCCCGCGCGGTATCGCCCGGTCGCTTCCGACCTTGATCCCCTGATCGTGGACGATTTGTTCACTCGAGCGCTTTCGTCTCGGGAGGCGGGCGAGAGTTGGCGAGAGGACGATCCCGCCGTTCGCAAGATCGCCGCCATCGTCGACGCGATGCCAGCGGAGAAGCTGAATGCGAGGCTTCCCGATGGCGGTACCCTTTTACTGCGCTTCGCGCGCGCGGATTGCGCGCATCTCGTCGGGAAGATAATCGATCGGGGCGCGGACGCCTCCGCCGTATGGGAATCTTCCGACGGGCTCGCCGGCGCCACCGCTTTCGACGAGTGCGTCCGCTTCGGGTTCGCCGAGACCGCGAGGATGATCGCGTTCTCCGGCGCCGATTGGCGCGTTCTCGGCCAGGACTATCCCTTTCCTCTAGCCGAGTCGTTAAGGCTTCGCTGGTTCGGCGCGTTCCGGACGCTCATGCAGCGGTGCGGGGGCGATCCGGACCGGCTCGACGCCCAGGGGCAAGGCCTGTGGCATTACGCCGCCGCGACCGG
>DAOPXQ010000207.1:3468-4409 GCA_035352395.1 Treponemataceae bacterium
CGATATCGCGATCCTCGCGATAGAGTTCCACGCGAACGTCGACGCGCAGCGCGACGACGGGATATCGCCGTTGCACCTCGCGGCGCTCCGTTCCGACGTTACGAGTTTACGCATGCTTCTCGACGCGAAGGCCGACGTCGCCGCCCGGACGAAGAGGCGCGAAACCCCGATCGCCCTCGCGACGAGGTCCATGAGACCCCTATCCGTGATCGCGCTCGAGACCGCGCGCCCGCCCGATACCTTTTATGACGGCGCGGGCAATACCGAGCTGCATTACGCGGCGATGAACGGCAATGCCCTCTACTGCCGCTACTTGCTGTTCCGGGGCGCCGACCCCAACGCCGTCAACGCTCGCGGGCAAACCCCGATAGGCGTCGCGACGGAACGCGGGGACGCCGTTTTGGGGTCTTTTCTCGATGGCGAGGCCCCCGAGATTCTGGAAAACCCCGCGCAGCAAGTACTCGATATCGCGTGCGGATTGCGCAAGGTTCGCGCCGGCGTCGACCCCGACGCGGTCGCCCTTTCCCTGATGGAACGCGTCCCGTGGAAATACCTGACGATGCCCCTGCATGACGGGAACCCCCTCGTCCTTCACCTGACGCGTCTCGATAAGCACGAGCTCCTACGCGTCGCCCTGACGCGCGGGGTGCCGACGAAGGTCGAGTGGAGGGATCTGGGAATGGATCCGTACGCGGGCGAGATTTCCGTGGCCGTCGCCCGGGAGGGGCAGTCTCCGCTCGCGATCGCGATGGAAAACGGATACTTGAAAACGATTCGAGTCCTGTTAGAGGGCGGCGTTTCCGCGCGCGTCCCGCAGGCGACCTCCGGCGACGGGCGCACGTGGCTCGCGGTGGCGCTCGGGAATAAGTGGATCGATATCGCGCGGCTTCTCGTCCGGCACGGGGCCGATCCCGAGCGGATGGATTCCCTCGGGCAGAACG
>DAOPXQ010000208.1:0-4343 GCA_035352395.1 Treponemataceae bacterium
GAAGCAGCCCGGCGGCCAGCTCACCGTCCCGTACGCGGTGGCCGAGGGCACCGTACTCACGCTGACGATCCTCAACAAGGAAGTCTCCACGCTCGAGGTCCGGGCCGCCGCGTCCGGTAACGGCGCCGACGAATGAAAACCAAGATCTGCCTGGTCCTGACGGCGCCCACGCTTCGCGAGGATCTCGCGCTCGTCGAGCTATACAGATCGTGGATCGACATCGCCGAGCTCAGGGTAGATTGCCTTTCCCCCGAGGATCGGCTTCACTTCCGCAAGTTCCCCGAGATGGCCGGGCTTCCGTGCGTCCTGACCATCAGGCGCAAGAGCGACGGCGGGCAGTTCGTCGAGGGCGAGGGTTCGCGCACCGCGCTGCTCGCCCGGGGCCTCGCGTTCGCCGACACCGATCACCGTAAGAATTTCTCCTACATCGATCTCGAGGAAGACCTGCAGGTGCCAAGCGTAGAGGAAGCCGCGCGCGCCTTCGGAACCCGGATAATCCGGAGCGTCCATAACATGGAAGGACCCGAGGCGAACTTCGCGAAGCGCGTCCAGCAGCTCAGGCGCACGAACGACGAGATCGCGAAGATCGCGTTCATGCCGCGAAACCTCGCGGACGTGACGCGCCTTTTCCACGAGGCAAAATCGTTTAAAAACGAGGAATACATACTGATCGCGATGGGCCCCTACGGCCTCCCAAGCCGAGTGCTCGCGCCCATCCTCGGCTCGTCGGTAACCTTCGCCACCAGCGAGGAGAACGTGAAGGCGGCGCAGAACCCGCTCGGGCAGCTCGATCCCGTGACCCTCAACGAGATCTACCGCGTCCGATCGATCACGAACACAACGAAGATATTTGGGGTAACCGGAAACCCGCTCGCCGCGACGTCGAGCCCGCTCATCCACAACGCGGGTTACGCCCGACAGGGAATCGACGCGGTGTACCTTCCGATCAAGGCGGACACGATAGAGGAATCGCTCGCGTTCGCGGAGGAGCTCGGTATCTCCGGGCTTTCGGTGACGTTCCCGTTCAAGGAAAGCGTGCTCTCGCATCTCGACGAGATATCCCAGCAATCCGGCGAGATCGGCGCGTGCAACACGATAGTCCGGAATAAGTCCTCCTGGAACGGCTACAACACCGACGCGCCGGGCTTCTCCCGCGCGCTCCTCGAGTTCCTCGGGCGCAGGGACCTGTCCCACATGCGCGTCGCGATTATCGGCGCGGGCGGGGCCGCGAAGGCCATAGCCCACGCGGTCAAGGAGCTCAAGGGACGCGGCTGCGTATTCAACCGGACCGCGGACAAAGCCCGCGACCTCGCCTCGCAGTATAACTTCAAGTGGGCCGCGCTCGACGCGTCTAACCGAATACTGCTCGAGTCCTGGTCGGACGTCATCATCCAGACGACCAACGTCGGAATGTCCCCGGACGTCGACGCGGACCCGATCGACTTTTATACCTTCGACGGGCACGAAGCCGTCTATGACGTCATCTATCATCCCGAGCGGACCAAGATGCTCAGACGCGCCGAAAAGGCGGGATGCAAGACATGCAACGGCTATACCATGCTGAAATATCAGGCGGAACTGCAATACAAACTATTTACGGGAAACGACTATGAATGAAAAGACGATAACGCAGGCCGAGCAGAAAAAGCTCGCGTCCAGGCACGCGATCGACGACCTCGTCGCGCGGGGACTCATACGAAGCGGAATGAAGATCGGGCTCGGCACCGGTTCTACGGCGATGCCCGCGGTCGCGCGGCTCGCGGAGCTGATCCGCGAGGGCAAACTCTCCGGGATCTCGGCGGTGGCGACGAGCTTCCAGACCACGATCGCATGCGAGGACCTCGGCATACCGGTGTACTCCATGAACGCGCGCGAGATCGGCGGGCGTCTTGACCTCGCCATAGACGGCGCGGACGAGATCTCGCCCGCGAAATGCCTTATCAAGGGAGGCGGCGCCGCGCTCCTTTTGGAGAAGATCGTCGCGTACAACTCCGACGCGTTCGTCATCGTCGCCGACGAGTCCAAGACCGTAGCGGACCTGGGAACGCGCTTCGCGCTCCCGGTCGAGGTAATCCCCGAGGCCCGCGTTAGCGTCGGCCTCGCGCTCGCGGCCCTTGGCGCCACGGCGACCCTCCGCCAGGGCGTGAAAAAAGCGGGCCCCGTCATCACCGACAACGGCAACCTCATCCTCGACTGCCTCTGGCAGCCCGCCGGCGACGGCAAATCGCCCGCGAACCCGGAAGGGCTCGAGGACGCGATCAACCGCATAGTGGGTGTCGTGGAGAACGGCTTTTTCACGAAGAAGACGCCGACCGTGTACGTCGCGCGAGCGGACGGGACGGTCGAGCGCCGGTAGAAAAACGGGCGAGGCGCGGGCTCAAAAGGCCTTGCGCGTCTCGCCGACGCTATTTCAGCAGCTTGCCCAGTATTGGGTCCTTCTGCCGCCAGTTCTTATTAACCTTAACCTGCAAGTCAAGATGAACGTGATACGGGAAGATCTTCTTGAAGTCGCGCTGCGACTCCTCGCGGATCTTCTTGATCATCGACGCGCCCTTCCCTATCACCATCGATTTCTGGCTTTCGCGCTCCACGACGAGGAACGCGCGAACCCACAATTCCTTGCCGTTGCGCCTCATCTCGAGGTCGGCGATCTCCACGTATATCGCGTGGGGAATTTCCTCGCGCGTATTGTTCATCGCCTTCTCGCGGATTACCTCCGCGAGCCTGAAGTCCACTTCCTGATCGGTATAGAAATCCGGGGGATAGAGCGCCTCGCCCTCGGGAGCGAGATCGAAAATCTTGATAAGTAGGGGATCGATGTTTCGGTCCTTCTCCGCCGAGATCTCGAAGACGCGGTCTTGAGGGACGGAAGGAAGGTTTTGCTCGAGGAACAGCCTTATGGCCGCGGGACGCGCGCTCGCGAGGTCGGTCTTGTTGATCCCGACGACGACGCGGTTCGCGATCGGCTCGAGCATGCGGCAGATAATCGCCTCCTCGTCGCCGGGCTCGCGCGCGGCGTCCACGAGGTAGAGGACGCAATCGGAATCGCCCAGGCGGTCGCGCGCGGTGGCGCGGAGCGCTATGTTCAGTTTTTTCTCGGAATCGTGATACCCGGGGGTATCGATGAACACGAGTTGGCCTCGGCTCCCGTTGACGATCCCGCGTATCGCGTTGCGGGTCGTCTGAGGGACGGGAGACACTATCGAGACCTTCTCGCCGCACGCGGTGTTCAGGAACGTCGACTTTCCGGCCGAGGGCCGGCCAATAATCGCGACGATCGCCGCGCGCTTGTTTTCTTCTGCCATGCGTGAGAGATTACACGGATGTCATCGTCTGTTCAAGGAGCGCGAGCGATTTGGTCGGGCAATTCTTCACGCATTCGCCGCATGAGTCGCACACGGCATAGTCGACGACGGGGATACCGTTCTCGAGCTTGATGCACGACTTGGGGCACACCTTCTCGCACTTGCCGCACTTGATACAGCCGATCTTGCAGTCCTTTATCACCTGGGCCTTCCGCGGGTTGCGGTTGGAGCACAGGGTAATCGCGCCCTTGCGGGCCGTCGGAAGGGTCGAGAGGATTTTCTGCGGGCATTCGGCGACGCAGCGACCGCATCCGGTACACTTGGCGTAATCGACGGCCGGTATGCCGTTCGCGCCGACGTGGATCGCGTCGAACGCGCACGCGCGCTCGCAGTCGCCAAGGCCGATGCAGCCCCAGTCGCACATCCGCGTGCCGTTGACCGACACCTTCGCGCCCGCGCAGGTCTTAACGCCTACGTACTCCGCCTTCGGGGCGCACTTGTCGGTCGCTCCCTGACAGATAAGGACCGCGACCTTGACGTCAAGGCTGCCGTCGACGCCCATGATCTTGCCGACCTCTTTGGCGACGGCGGGCCCGCCGACGGGACACGCGTTGACGGGCGCCTCGCCCGAGGCGATGGCGGCCGCGAGACCGTCGCAGCCGGGATATCCGCATCCGCCGCAGTTGGCGCCGGGAAGGGCCGCGCGGACGTTCTCGACGGTCGGGTCGACCTCGACGTGGAATACTTTCTTGAAGACGCCGAGCAGGAACCCGAGGACCGATGCCATGACGAGCGAGACGATCAGCGTATAGATTATGATCTGCATTTCCTCAAGGCTCCTTATTTGATCAGTCCGGCGAATCCGCCGAACGACATGGCGAGCAGGGCCGCCGCGACGAACAGGATCGGCGTGCCCTTCAGGAACGCCGGGATCGGGGCGACCTTGATCCTCTCGCGGATGCCCGCGAGAAGAACGAGGGCAAGCGCGAAGCCCGTCGCCACGCCGACCGCGTACGTCATCGACTGAGCGAAGGTATA
>DAOPXQ010000209.1:0-4329 GCA_035352395.1 Treponemataceae bacterium
TCGCGCACGCGGCGACCGTTCACGCATGGGTAACTCCCGAACTCTCCGACGACGGCACGATCGAGATCGTCGAGGGTCGGCATCCCGTAGTCGAGATGCATATGCCATCCGGGGAATTCGTCCCGAATGGCATGATCCTTTCGTCGGGCGACGACGCTTCGATTCCCTCGTTCGCGCTTATTACCGGCCCAAACATGGCGGGAAAAAGCACGTTCCTGCGCCAGACGGCGCTGATCGTGATAATGGCCCAAATCGGTTCCTTCGTGCCGGCCGAATCCGCGCATGTGTCGCTTGTCGACAAGGTTTTCTGCCGGGTCGGCGCGCAGGATAACCTCGCGAGGGGAGAGTCGACGTTCCTTGTGGAGATGACGGAAACCGCGCATATACTGCGCTCGGCGACGCGCGATAGCCTCGTTATCATGGACGAGGTAGGACGAGGTACCTCGACCGAGGATGGGCTTTCAATCGCGCGAGCCGTTACCGAGTACCTTCTGGATACGATAGGCGCAAAGACGCTGTTCGCTACGCATTACCATGAGCTGTCGCGGTTTACTCACCCAAGGCTAGCCGATTGGTGCCTTGAGGTACTCGAGACCGAGGGCAAGGTCGTTTTCCTAAAAAAGGTAAAGATGGGGGCTTCGGCAAACTCCTATGGAATACACGTTGCCCGGCTTGCCGGCGTACCGGAGGCCGTCCTGTCGCGCGCCGAAGAGGTGCTTTCAACCCTTACGGGACAAGTAAACTCGCTATCTGAGCCTATTCAATCGTTACCGCCTCAAAACGCGAGGTCACCGGCGCGGACGGTTTATTCCGCCGGGCTTTTTTCCGAGGAAGAGCTTGTCATCGATGAATTGCTTTCCTGTGACCCGAATTCCATGACCCCTCTGGAAGCCCTGTCTAGACTATCAACCTGGAAAAAAAAACTTTTCCCTTCCGGTTAACGGGCAATATCGATCGTCTATCGTTACAACCGATGCGTGGAATACCCATTTAAGGAACGTTTTCGTGACGCCTGCGTCGCGACGCTGTGCCCGGAGGTTTGCATTAACTGCGGTACGACGCCGGTTCGGGGAAGGCCGCTTTGCGGCACTTGCCTTGACGCCATGCTCGATAGCGTGCGTGCCCTTGGAGGTACGCGCAGTATAACTCGCTGCGCAAAGTGCGGTAGGCCTTTGGTCTCAGCCTCGGGTACATGCGTCTCCTGTCGGCTTTTGCCGTCCCTGAGCGCGGTCGACTCTATCTTACCGTTATTTCCCTATTCCGCGACCGCGCATGAGTTGCTTGGAGCGTGGAAAACGCGCGGAAACCGCGGATTAACATGGTCATTCGCTAAGATTATCCAAGAGGCGCTCGGGTTACCCGAATTCGAAAAGGCGACGGTCATTCCCGTTCCGCCGCGGCCGGACAAGATTCGCGAAAAGGGTTGGGATCAAATAGAGGATATCGCCCGTATCCTTGAACGGTCACTGGGCTTAACGGTATGTCGATGCCTGACGCGAACGAGCCGAATCGCGCAAAAAACGCTTGGCCGCGCTGCTCGCCAGCAAAACCTGAAAGGCCATCTTGAGACGATTGCGGGTATTTCTCTACCTGAGACCGCGGTGATTATCGACGATCTGATGACGACCGGCTCGACGATCGACGCATGCGCGGACGCGCTTAAGGCCGCGGGATGTGGAAAAGTATGCGGTTTAACGTTATTCTTTGACTGATACTGTTCCCCCGAACTTGACATAAGCCGCTTCTCTGTGCTAGATTCTTTAGTGAACATTTAATTATCCTTCAATAAATCTGGAGTCGTTCAAACGGCTCCTTTTTCGTATACGAAGGGTAACCCGGGGATTTACCCGTAAAGGGAGTTGCAAGGACAGTGGATTATATCGCGCCGGACAAGATTCCATATTTCAAGGATTGCGAACCCCTCGTTAGCGGTTTGGGTTTCAGTCTGGTTGAGCTTGTCATCGCTAAACGGCAATCATCCTGGCAGGTGAAGATCGTCATAACCAGCGATGAGGGAGTCGGAATAGCGGAATGCACGAAGGTTCACCGAGCGATTCTCCCAAGGCTCGAAGCCCTTCTCGATTCTCAGGACATGTACGTCGAGGTTGCGTCCCCTGGACTGGACCGCATCCTTAAAAACGCCGCCGAATTCGCGCTCTATCGCGGCAAGCGGGTTAAGGTATGGAGTTCCGAGATATCCGATTGGATTTCCGGCACGGTGCTTTCCTCCGACGAGGAGTCCGTCACGCTATCGACCGACAACGGCGAGATGCAAATTACATATATAAAGATTGCTAAGGCAAAACTGAATAACGCATAAGGAGTTTTTTCATGTCCGCAGAAATGGCAGAAGCGATACGCCAACTCGTTCAGGAAAAAGGCATTGACGAAGACCTTGTCTTCAGAATGATTGAAGACACGCTAAAGGCCGCCTATAAGCGGAAATACGGCGCTAACGACAATGCCGTCGTGACCTTCAACGACACACATACCGACGTTTCAATATACTCGCGCAAAACGATCGTCGACGGAGTCTATAACCCCGTCATCGAGATCGAGCTTGAGGAAGCCCTTGAGCTCGACCCTGAATGCGAGATCGGCGACGAACTCCTTATCGAGATAGATCCTAAGGAATTCGACCGTATTTCCGTTCAGTCCGCGAAGCAGACGGCCCATCAGTCCATACGGGACATTCAGAAGGATAGCCTTCATTCCGAATACAAGGATAAGGTCGGCGAGATCATCATCGGTTACTACCAGCGCGAGCGGAACGGAAACATCTACGTTGACCTCGGAAAGGTGGAGGGCATACTCCCCAAGAAATTCCAGTCCCCGAGGGAGACCTACCGCCAGAACGACCGCATCAAGGCGCTTATAACCGAAGTGAAGAAAACCCCATCCGGTTTGCAGATCGTGCTTTCGCGGACCGATCCCGACTTCGTGCGCAGAATCATGGAACTTGAGGTTCCCGAGATTTACGACAAGACCGTGGAGATCCAAAAGATCGTCCGAGAACCGGGATACCGAACGAAAGTCGCCGTGTATTCCCACCGCGAGGACGTTGATCCCGTCGGAGCGTGCGTCGGCCTTAAGGGCGTGCGCATCCAGGCGGTAATCCGCGAGCTCGAGGGCGAGAAGATCGATATCCTCAAGTACGACGAGAATCCGCTGTCCTTCATCAAGAACGCGCTCTCGCCGGCCGAGGTCAACGACGTCGTCATACTCGACGAGAACAAGCGAACCGCGCTCGCCATCGTCAACGAGTCTCAGTTCTCCCTCGCGATCGGCAAGCAGGGCCTTAACGTTCGCTTGGCGAACCGGCTTGCGGACTGGAACATCGACGTTAAAACCGACGAGCAGTTCGCCGAGATGGACCTTTCCGCCGGCTCAAGGAAGGCCGCGCAGGATCTGTTCTCGGACGCGAGCGATATATCCTCGCTCGAGGGAATCCCGGGCATGACGCCGGAATTGCAGGAAGTTCTTGAGGCCAATCAGATCGATAACCTCGAGATGCTTCTCTCCATGAGCGGCGACGAGATCAAGGCGCTTGAGGGAATGACCGATGGGCTTTACGAAACCCTTACCGCGGTCATGAAAGAGTCGATGCCCGAGACCGAAGAAGTTACCCAGACTGAGAATGCGGAAACCGCGGAAACCGCGCAGGAATCCGAGGAATATGAGTGTCCCGAATGCGGGGCCCCGATAACGATCGATATGACAACATGTCCCAATTGTGGTATTGGTCTCAGCTTTGAATACGAGGACGAAGAATAGGATACCATATGGCCGAAGATCTTGATAATAACCAGAAACCGAAAGTAATTCTCAATAAGCAGAAAAAGCAGGACGCATCGACGCCCGAGGCTCCTGCCGCGCCCGTTCCCCAGGAACAGGCCGAGAAAAAAAAGGTTGTCGTCGTAAAAAAGAAAGCTGCGCCGCAAACCTCTTCCGTTTCTTCGGCCAGCAGTCCCGTCGCCGAGGCGGGCGATGTCGCGGCTCCGCGTAAAACGGTTCATGTAGTGCCCGTATCTCCTTCAGAGGGCGAGCCTAAGCATGAAGCGGCCAACAAGCCGGAAGCGCAAACCGAAAAAAAGAAAGTTTCATCCATAGAGCTTAGTCCTCCGCGGCCTAACGTTAAGGTCGGTAATCTTGCCGATCGTACGCGCACCGGGCAGAGGCCAGCGACTGGACAGAGTAACTATCCCCCAAGATCCCGCGAGGGCTTTTCCGGTACCCAGGCACGCGAAGGCGCTCAGTCCGGGGAAGGTCAGAGCGGCGGCTATCAGGGCGGCGCAGGCCGACCCAGCGGATACCAAGGTGGCGGCTATC
>DAOPXQ010000210.1:0-3107 GCA_035352395.1 Treponemataceae bacterium
GAAAGAATAATGCGGGTCGACCATGGAAAGTAGGGCCACTTTCGCGCGTCTTTCTCGAACCACTCGGGCGGCGACATGCGGGCGCGCGGGCGCTATTTTTTGTCCAGCCTTTTGAGCACGAGGTAGTTGATTATGCCAAGGATCGCCATCGCGATGAAGAGCGCGGGATACGAGTACTTCCAGTTTTCCGGCCCGGTGATCATCGTCCATTCGGACATGCCGCCGATGCCCGCGACGAGGGTCAGGGGCATGAATATCGTCGTGATGAACGTCAGCCTACCGACTGAGTTGTTCGTGCGGTTCGCCGCCACGACCATCTCGTTGTTGGTCAGGGCGAGCTGCGTCTGCGCGAGGTTCGTCATTGTCTCGCGGCTGGACTCCACGGTATCGAGAAATTTGGAGAGGTGGTCGTGAACGTCGCTGAAGTAAATGAGCGCTTTCGCCGGGACGAACGCGCTGTCCTTGCGGCAGATCCGCTCAAGCGCCTCTCGTTCGTGAAAGAGGCTTTTCCTCATCTGCATGAGATCCCGCCTGACCGTCTGGATCTCCTCCGGCGCGACCTTTCCCGTACCCGAAAGGAGTCGGTCCTCAAGCTCGGCGACCGCGTCGACCGAGGCGTCCACGGCAAGGAACTTTCTGTCCGTGACCCTATCGAGGATCGCGTGGAGCACGCGGGCGGGACCGGGAATCGAGCGGTTGCCGGCGCGCTCGAGGCTTTCGACGATCGCGGCCGTTGGGCTATGCGACCAGGT
This sequence comes from Treponemataceae bacterium, assembly GCA_035352395.1. Taxonomy (GTDB): domain Bacteria; phylum Spirochaetota; class Spirochaetia; order Treponematales; family Treponemataceae; genus Teretinema. Next base: position 753 of record DAOPXQ010000210.1, read on the forward strand.
TTCGTCGCGTATTACCGTGATGATAAAGTCCTTGCCGAAAAAAAGGTTAAGCTCCACGATCGATGCGGAACCCTCCTTCCAGGAAAGATCGTTGAATAATATGGAGGTGTATCCCTCGAAGAGGTCGATTTTCGGTATCTGGTCCTCGTCGAAGCAATCCTCGACGGACAGGTGATGGATCGAGAAGGCCGGGATTACCGCCTCGAGGTCTGATTTGTCGGGCATGCAAAAATTGAGCCACACAAAGCCGCCGGCCTCTCTCGCCGAGGCCGCCTCGTTGACCGACTGTAGGACACGCGGCGACGAGCCGTTCTGAAAATGGAAGAAATCGCAATGGCGCATGATCGCTCCTTTCGCTCAGTATACCCTGATTCGGGGGCCAGAGGTATGGTATACTCTCGGGCATATATGGAAAAAGACAAGTTCGCGGCGCTTTTCTCGCGCGCGCTGAAAGCCGGACAACGGCGCGAATACGGCAAATCGATAGCGATCCTCGAGGATCTCGCGGCTCAGGGCGCCGCCGAGGGCGATTCGGGCCATCCCGAGGTTTATCTATATCTTGCAAGGGCATGGCACGCCGAGCGTATGTACGCCCGCGCCGTTACCTGCGCCCGTTCCTATATCAGGATGAGGCCAAACGACGGTTCCGGCTGGTTCTTTCTTGGCCGCTCGTACCTTTCCGACGACCGGCCCGATCGCGCGGTCTCGTCGCTCAAGCGGAGCGTCGAGCTCAAGCCCGAATCGATCGAGGCTCGCGCCCTTCTCGGAATGGCATACCTTAAAGGTAAGAAACCGACCCTCGCGCGCGGGGTATTCGAGGAGGCGTTAACGCTTTCGCCGGACGACCCCCGGCTTAATCAAGGATACCTGAACGCGCTCTTCGTCGAGGCGGTGCGCATCTACCGGCGCGGCGACGCCGAAACCGCGCGTCAGATGCTCACGTTCCTCATCAATAACGACATCGACGGGGTCGTTCCTCGCCTCTATCTCGCGCACGCGTTACGCGACCTCGGCTATTTAGAGGAAGCGATGGGGCAATACGAGGCCGCGATTCAGTTCGCGCCCGAGGATAAGGCCCTCAAGTGGTACCCGGTTTCGATGCTGATCGCCTCGGGCAACGTCGCCGAGGCCTCGAAGCTCATGGCCGAGCTCGGCGAGGAGATTCCCGGCGGCGCGCCTTCCGAGCAGATGGTGTCGCTCGTTATTATCAGGAATCACCTGGAGGCGGAGGAATGGGGGAAAGCCGCGGAGGCCGCGCGCGCGTACATCAAGAAATTCGGCGGCGACGCTCAGTCCCACGCGCTTATGGGCGAGGCGATGCGAAACCTCGGGAATCTCGCCGAGTCGTTCAATCACTTTAGCCGCGCGCTCGACCTTGACCGAGAGAACCCGTCGCCGCGATACGGCATCCTGATGCTTCTCTCGTCGGCGAGGCATTGGTCCGAGCTCCTTACCGAGGCGGGCAAGGCCGAGCGCGCGGGATGTGACCCTGATACCGTCTCGTATTACAAGATACTCGCGCGCGCGAACCTCGACGACGTTCCGGAGAATATCCTCCCCGCAATCCAGGAGACCGTTCGCGCCCATGGCTCGGAACCCGAGCTGCTCGTCGCGCTCGGCCGTACCTATTTCCGCATGGGGCTCGCCGACCTCGCGCTCGGCTGGTACCGAAAGGTTACCGAGATCGATCCCGATAACGAGGAAGCGTGGCTTGGCTACATCGCGTCGTGCGAGGAGTTAGGCGCGAACGACGATCTGAAAGAGGCGTATTTGGGATACGTTTCGCGATGGGGCGACAACGACGGCATCCGGGGCGATTACATCGCGTGGCTCGTTTGGAGCGGGGATTGGGCGGCCGCGGCCGACAACACGGAGGCGCTCGTCGAGTGCGCGTCGTCGGAACAGCTGTCCCGCCAACTCGCGCTCTATCGGCGGAAGGCGGGCCAGTACCGTCAGGCCGCGATACAGTATCGGAACCTGCTGCGGAAGAAGCCCGACGACCGCGTCCTTCTCGCGAACCTCGTGTATTGCCTGGACCGTATGGGCGACACGGAGCGCGCGCTCAAGCTGATGGTGGAGGCGAACAAGGCCTTCAAGCCGGACGCGGATTCGCTATTGATCGAGGGACGGCTTCGCGCGCGATCGGGCGATCTGGGCGGCGCGCTCAAGTCGTTCAGGCTCGTCATGGATAAATACGCGTCGGACCCGAGGGGCTGGGAAGAGGCCTCGGCAGTGTACGTGAAACAGGGAGTGCCCGAGATGGCCGCGACCCTCGCCGAAAAGGCGCGCGATATCCGGGAGGGGCACAAGCGGAAAAAAAAGGCCGCGGCGAAATAGCTTCCGTCCGCGGCCCGA
>DAOPXQ010000210.1:3207-4312 GCA_035352395.1 Treponemataceae bacterium
GCTTCCATATAGGTCGCGACCCCGCCGATCTCGACGCCGTCAAGCAGTTCGTCCTTGCTGATCCCCATGATGTCCATGGACATCTGGCACGCTATCATCCTGACGCCTGCCATGCGGGCCTGGGAGTACATCGACTCGAGCTGGTCGACGTTTTTCTGCTTCATCCTGAAGCGCATCAGCTTAGGCCCGATCCCGGCGAAGTTCATCGAGGAGAGCGAGAGACCCTTCATGCTCTTCGGGAGCATCATCCCGAACATCCGTCCGAGAAGGTCCTTGCGCACGCCGCGCGTCTTTTTCCTGAGCACCGACAATCCCCAGAAGGTAAAGAACATCGTGACTGTTTTACCGGTCGCGGCGGCGCCGTTCGCGAGCACGAAGGACGCGAGCGCCTTATCCATGTCGTTCGAGAATACGATGAAGGTCGCGCCGTTTCCGTCCGAGCGCGCGCATGGGGCTTTGCCCTCAGCCGTGGCCGTTCCCGCCGCCCCGCCTTTCTCGATCTCGGCGCGGATTATGCCGCCCTGGGTCTCGATCGAAGCGAGCGTGTTTCCCGTAAGCGCGCACCAGGATTTTACGTCCCGCGCGAAACCGGGGTCCGTGGCGTTAACGACGATATGGTCTCCGGGTGAGCATTTGTCGATTTCCTGCTTGAGCCGGATGATCGGGCCGGGGCACTGAAGCCCGCACGCGTCGACGGTGATTTCCTTCGATCCTTGCGCGCGCTGAGGGCTTCCGTCCTCGTTCGCCATGCCGCCAGCGCGATCCGCGAGACCTCTGCCCGCCGGGACTGTCGCCGCGTGACCGGTTGCCGCGGGTTTACCCGAGCCTTCTCCTAAAAGCGCGAGCTCGGCGCTCGCGGCCTTCCAGGATTTGTACCCGCCGGTCAGGTTCACGACGTCGGAATAGCCGTTCAGCCTGAGCACGCGCTCCGCGAGGTAGCCGCGGAGCCCGATCGCGCAGTTTATGTAGATCCTCTTATCGCGCGGGATCTCCGAAAGGCGTTCGCGTATCTCGGTGTGGGGTACGTTATAAGCGCCGGGAATCGTCCCGAGGGCGACCTCCTCGCGCGAGCGCACGTCGAGGAAGAACGCGCCGTTTCGCTCTG